>CACHSH010000011.1 GCA_902582475.1 uncultured Pelagibacteraceae bacterium
AGCTTTTCGAAGAGACTGGCATTAAAAATTTTAAAATCATTAAAGAAATTGAAGGTATGACAGAATATGAATTGCCAAACTATCTTTTAGGAAAAATATGGAAAGGTAAATACAGGGGCCAGAAACAAAAATGGTTTATTATCAGATTTTTAGGAAACGATAACGAAATTAATTTAAATACAAGTAAACCTGAGTTTATTGAGTGGAAATGGGCTAATCTTGATGATCTTCCAAACATAATAGTAGATTTTAAAAAAAAGCTTTATGAAAGACTAGTCCCAAAAATTAAGCTAATCATTGGCTAATTTTAGAAAGCGTATCTATTTTGTGAGATGCAATATATTTTGCTTTATCACTTAATTTTTCCTCATTAAGTTGACTTTTACTTTCTTCTATCATTTTAGATATATTTTCAGATTTAATGTTCTCTAAAGGTATTATTGTTGATGATAAAATTATGAGGGTATTATTTGAAAATTCTACCGTTCCTTCTTCTATAAAGTATTTACTTTCCTTTGATCCTTCGACTCTTGCAATTCCTGGTCTTAAAAAAGTTATTAATGGTATATGATCCGCTAAAATAGTCATTTCGCCTTCGAAAGATGGAATTATTACTGAGTTGACTTTTTCAGAAAGTAAAATTTTCTCTGGAGAAATGATTTCAAGATTAAAGTTTTTTTCCATTTAAGCAGCAGCCTCTTTTGCCATTTTTTCAGCTTTTTCTATGGCTTCTTCAATAGATCCGACCATATAAAATGCTGCTTCAGGTAAATGATCATATTCACCTTTACAAATAGCGTCAAAGCTTTTGATTGTAGAGTCTAAGTTTACTAATTTACCTGGAGTACCAGTAAAAACTTCAGCAACAAAGAATGGTTGAGAAAGAAATCTCTGTATCTTTCTTGCCCTAGCTACGGTTAATTTATCCTCTTCAGAGAGTTCGTCCATTCCAAGTATCGCTATAATATCTTGCAAAGATTTATAAGTTTGTAATATTTTTTGAACTTCCCTTGCTACTCTGTAATGTTCCTCGCCTACAATTCTTGGATCTAAAATTCTAGATGTAGAGTCTAATGGATCTACTGCAGGATAAATACCTAGCTCAGCAATTTGTCTAGATAAAACAGTCGTTGCATCCAAGTGTGAAAAAGATGTTGCTGGAGCTGGATCGGTTAAATCATCTGCAGGAACATAGATTGCCTGAACCGATGTAATTGATCCTTTTCCAGTCGTTGTAATTCTCTCTTGTAGGTTTCCCATATCCGTAGCCAATGTTGGCTGATATCCTACAGCAGACGGTATTCTTCCTAGTAAGGCAGAAACTTCTGAACCAGCTTGTGTAAATCTAAAAATATTGTCTACAAAAAATAATACGTCTTGTCCCTCTTTGTCTCTAAAGTATTCTGCAACAGTTAAACCAGTTAAACCTACTCTGGCTCTAGCTCCAGGAGGCTCATTCATTTGACCATAAACTAAAGCAGCTTTAGAACCTTTACCCTCGGGTTTAATTACTCCAGACTCAATCATTTCATGATAAAGATCATTTCCTTCTCTTGTTCTTTCTCCAACCCCTGCAAAAACAGAAAATCCTCCATGAGCTTTAGCTATATTATTTATTAATTCCATTATAATTACAGTTTTACCGACTCCTGCTCCACCAAATAATCCGATCTTTCCGCCTTTTGAGTAAGGCGCCAAGAGATCTATAACTTTTATTCCAGTTTCTAAAATTTCTGTTTCAGTTGACTGGTCGGTAAATTTTGGAGCCTCTCTGTGTATAGGCCATTTTTCTTTTGTCTTAACTTCTCCTTTTTGATCAATAGGTTGTCCAATAACGTTTATGATTCTTCCTAAAGTTTCAGGACCAACAGGAACACTAATCGGTGCCCCAGTGTTTTGTACAACATCGCCTCTTTTTAGGCCTTCAGTGCTGTCCATTGCAATAGTTCTTACACTATTTTCTCCAAGGTGTTGTGCTACCTCTAGTACTAATTTATTTCCAGAATTATCTACATCTAGAGCTGTTAAAATTTCAGGTAAATCACCATCGAATTGGACATCAACAACCGCCCCTATTACCTGAATAATTTTTCCATTTTTGCTCATTTTATAAACTTTCTGCTCCGGATATTATTTCAATTAATTCTTTTGTTATAGCTGCTTGTCTGCTTCTATTGTAGTTAATTGTTAATTTATCTACTAAGTCTCCTGCATTTCTTGTCGCATTATCCATTGCTGTCATTCTCGAACCTTGTTCGCTGGCTGAGTTTTCCAAAAATGCTTTGAATATTTGCGTAGATATATTTTTTGGCAGTAAATCTTCTAAAATTTCATCCTCTTCAGGTTCAAACTCATATGATGACTTTTCTTCATCTTTTTTGTCTGTATTTTCTAATTTGGCAGGAATTACTTGTTGTTGTTGTGGGATTTGTGAAATCACATTCTTAAATTTATTGTAAAATATAAAACATTTATCAAATTCTTTGTTTTTAAAAAGGTCGACGATTTGTTTTCCAATATTTTCTGCATCTAAAAATGTTAATTTTTTTTTATCTTTTAGATTTATTCTTTTAATAATGTATTTCCCATAATCTCTTTTTAATTGATCAAGACCTTTTGTGCCAACTGTGATTATTTTTAAGTTTTTTGAGGATTTAATAGCCACATTAAAATATTTCCTAGCTAATTTACATATATTTGTATTAAATCCACCACAAAGACCTCGGTCAGCTGTCATAACAACACAAAGATGTGTTTTATCCTCTCCTGTTCCAACTAAAAGCCTTGGTGCATTAGATGGATCATTTATTGCTTTACTCAGATTCTGAATGATCACATCCATTTTGTCACTATAAGGTCTGCCTTTTTCAGCCATTTCTTGTGCTTTACGAAGTTTAGCTGCTGCCACCATTTTCATTGCTTTGGTTATTTTTTGAGTGGATTTTACGCTGGAAATTCTTTTTCTTAAATCATCTAAACTTGGCATTATTTTTTTTCAAAATTTGATTTTTTATAATTAGTTATTACTTCTGATAATAATTTTTCGGTATCTTCTTCAATCTTTCCGCTTTTTTGAATAGACTCCAGTATCTCAGGTTTGTCGCTTTTAATTAATTCTAGTAAACCTTTTTCAAATGATCGAATTTCACTATTTTCAACAGTATCTAAATACCCTTTTACTCCTGAAAAAACTGATACTACTTGCTCTGCTACTGTCATTGGACTGTATTGATCTTGTTTTAACAGTTCTGTAAGTTTTGAGCCTCTATTTAATAATTTTTGAGTTGATGCATCTAAATCAGATCCAAATTGAGCAAAAGCCGCCATTTCTCGATACTGCGCTAGTTCCAATTTGATTGAACCAGCTACTTTTTTCATTGCTTTAGTTTGAGCTGCTGAACCAACTCTTGAAACTGATAGCCCAACATTTACTGCGGGTCTTATACCTTGATTGAAAAGTTCTGTTTCTAAAAAAATCTGACCGTCGGTTATTGAAATTACATTTGTTGGGATATATGCAGAAACGTCTCCGGCCTGAGTTTCAATTATTGGTAATGCAGTAAGTGATCCACCTCCATTATCATCATTTAATTTAGCTGCACGTTCAAGTAATCTGCTATGTAAATAAAATACGTCACCCGGGTAAGCTTCTCTACCTGGTGGACGTCTTAATAATAAAGACATTTGTCTGTATGCAACTGCTTGTTTAGACAAATCATCATAGATGATTAAAGCATGCATTCCATTATCTCTAAAAAATTCACCAAAGGTACATCCAGTGTAAGGCGCTAAAAACTGTAGAGGGGCAGGATCGGATGCGGTAGCAGAAACAACAATTGTGTAATCCATTGCTCCTGCGTCTTGCAAGGTTTTTACAATTTGTGCAACTGTTGATCTTTTTTGGCCGATTGCAACATATATACAATAAAGTTTCTTTTTTTCATCCTCAGACTCATTAATTTTTTTTTGGTTTATGATAGTATCAACCGCAACTGCAGTTTTTCCAGTTTGCCTGTCTCCAATTATTAGTTCTCGTTGTCCTCTACCAACTGGAATTAAACTATCAATTGCTTTTAAACCTGTTTGCATGGGCTCTCCAACAGATTTTCTTGGTATAATTCCTGGGGCCTTTACTTCTACTCTTTTTCTTTTAAGATTTTTATCTAAATTTTCTTTACCATCAATTGGGTTTCCTAAAGCGTCAACCACTCTACCAAGCAACTCTTTCCCGACAGGTACATCAACAATCGCTCCTGTTCTTTTAACTGTATCACCTTCTTTTATTGCTTTATCATCTCCAAAGATAACTATACCAACATTGTCACTTTCCAAGTTAAGCGCCATTCCTTTTGAATTGTCCTGGAATTCTACCATTTCACCTGCTTGAACATTATCTAGTCCATAAACCCGAGCAATTCCATCACCAACGGATAGAACTTTTCCAATTTCTGAAACTTCAGCTTTGTCTCCTAAATTTTTTATTTGCTCTTTTAAAATTTTTGTTATTTCCGAAGGATTGATGTCCATTTAATTCTCCATTAATACTTTTTTATAATCTGCTAATTTATTTTTTATAGATGTATCTATCATTAAACTACCAATTTGTAGTACGATACCACCAATCAAGCTCTCGTCTACTTTAGATTTAAGTTTTATGGTGCCTTTAACACTTTTAGAAATCTCTTTTTCAATTTCAGAAATAGTTTTATTATCAACCTTTTTCGATGAAATTAAATTTGCACTTATTTCACTTTTTTTAGATGATACAAGTCTTAAAAATTCCTCTATTATTTCAGTAACAAAAAAAATTCTTTTTTTCATTATTAGTATAAAGAAAAAGTTTTTAATAATTTTATCCATATTCATTGCGTTTAATATTTTCTCAAATACTTGCTTTTGATTTTCTTGGGTATTGGTTGGGTTTTTTATATAATTTTTTAAGTTCTCATCAGAATTATAGATTTTTATAAAAAAACTTAATCTGGAAACATACTCGTCAGTTTTATTAAATTCATTAGAAAGTTCAAACAAAGCTAAAGCGTATCTTTGTGTTATTCCTCCTGAAAATGATCTGTTTTTACTCAAAGTAATTCCTTAATGATTTCTGTTTGATTTAATCAGATTTCGTATCATAGGAAAATGCGCTGTTCAAGTATGATTGAGAGGCATATTAACTAAAATTTAGAGGATCAACATCAACTGTAAGTTTAATTTTTTTTGATAAATTTATTTTTTTAAGTATTTGGGCAATGTCTTTTTGTATGAAAAGATTATTTCTAGATCTTATGAGTAGTCTAGTTCTATATTGATTTTTTATTTTAAATATAGGGGAACTTACCGGGCCCATAATCTCAGCATATTTTAGTATGGATAAATTTTTTTTTATTTTTTGGGCTTCCAAAATTCCATCTTTTTCATTTTTTGAAGATACGATTAGAGCTATTAATCTTGTAAATGGTGGAAGATTTTTTTCTTTTCTTAAACTTATTTCATCTTCTAGAAATTTACTAGGATCGTTCTCTAATATATTTTTTAAAGTCTCATCTGATGGGTTAAAGGTCTGATATATAACAAGCGAGTCTTTACTAAATCTACCAGCTCTACCACTTAATTGATTATATAATTGAATGTTTTTTTCTGTTGATCTTAGATCAAAACCCATTCCAGAAAAATCTGCATCCACTACCACAATACAATTTAAATTAGGGAAATTGAAACCTTTTGAAATTAATTGAGTTCCAACAAGTATGTCGATCTTATTATTTTCTATATCAGTAAGTAAGTTTTTGGTTTCTTTTTTTTTTTTTAGAAAATCACTAGATAATATTTTGATTTTTTTTTGGGGAAAAATTTGTTTAAGTTCGGCATAAATTTTTTCAACACCTGGTCCGTACATTTGATAATTACAACTCTGATCCGTCTTATTACATTTAGAATTAAGACTGGATTTATATCCACAATGATGACACATAGCTTTATTGATATGTTTATGAAAAGTTAAAAATATCGAACAATTCGGGCAATAAAGTTTTGACCCACAAGACTTACATATCATAAATGGTGCGTAGCCTCTCCTATTGAGAAAAAAAAGAACTTGATCTTTTTTTTCTAGATATTTTTTAACTAAATTAATTGTTTTTGGATCAAGCCATATATTTTTTTTCTTTCGATCTAATTTAAGATCAATTACTTCAGCTTGTGGAAGAGAAAAGTTTTTGTATCTTTTTTCCAATTTAGTAAGAAAATATTTTTTATTTTTAACATTATTAAAAGTTTCTAAAGATGGAATTGAAGTAGAAAGTAAAACCGGGATATTTTCAATTGAGGCTCTTGAAACAGCCATATCTCTCGCATTATATCTGATACCTTCGTCTTGCTTATAAGATGAGTCATGTTCTTCATCAACAACGATTAAACCTAAATTTTTAAAAGGTAAAAATAAGGAGGATCTCGCCCCAACTACTAATTTAATTTCACCATTAATAATATTTTTCCAAATAATTCTTTTGTTTTTTTTAGTTATTTTTGAGTGCCAAATTGCTGGTTTAAAACCAAAGTAATCTTCAAATCTTTGATTAAATTGATTTGTCAAAAAAATTTCAGGTAACAAAACTAAAGATTGCTTTCCCTTTAAAATATTTTCTTTTATTTTTTCAAAATAAACAATTGTTTTACCTGATCCTGTAATACCTTGTAATAAAGTTGTGCTAAATTTATTTCCCAAATTATTAATTTCTTTTAAACATTTTTTTTTTGTTCTTCATTTAAAATAAACCTATTTTTTATTTTCAGACTATTTTTAAAAATTTCTTTTTTTTTTGATAAAAAAGACTCATCGCCTAAACACATTTTAAGCACCATTCCTTTTGGTGCTAGATTATATAATGAAAACCAATTAATAAATTTCACTAAATTATCACTTAATGAAACAGGTTTTTTTTCTTTAATATTTTTTAATTTAAAATTCTTATTTGTATTTTCTTCTTTGTCCCACACAACACCAACTTCCTCTTCTTTTCCGAATGGGACTAAAACAATAGATCCTGTTTTTAATTTTCCATATTTTTCAGATAAATAAGTATGTGGATGATCAAAAATTCTTGGTATAAGAACTGGTACTTTCATTGTTTTAAAAAATAAATTTACTTAAAAATGAATTGGTCTCTTTTCAACTGCTAAAGCAGCTTCTTTTATAGCTTCTGTATGTGTTGGATGAGCATGGCATGTTCTAGCAATATCTTCTGCGCTTGCACCAAATTCCATTGCGATTGCCATTTCAGCAATCATGTCCCCACTATGTGGACCTATTATATGTACTCCTAAAACCTTGTCGGTTTTTGAGTCCGCTAATATTTTTACAAATCCTTCCGTTTCATTATTAACTTTAGCTCTAGAGTTTGCCATAAAAGGAAATTTCCCAATTTTGTAACTTATATTTAACTTTTTTAATTCTTCCTCAGTTTTGCCAACAGCGGCTACTTCGGGAGAAGTATATATTACTCCTGGAATTACATCGTAATTAACATGACCAGACTGACCTGCTAGAATTTCCGCAACAGCAATTCCTTCCTCTTCGGCTTTATGTGCTAACATTGGTCCTTTTATAACATCACCTATTGCGAAAATGTTTTTTACCGATGTTCTAAATTCTTTATCGACGTCAATTCTGCCTTTATTGTCTTTGTTTATACCAATTTTTGATAAATTTAGACCTTCCGTGTATGGTTTTCTACCTACTGAAACCAAAACTTTATCACATTCAATTTTATTTTTAGATTTGCTTGAGTTATCACTAAATTCGACTGTAACTTTATTATTCTCGTCTTTTACTTTAGTAACTTTGTTATTTAATAAAAATTTTATACCTTGTTTAGTTAAAATCTTTTGAAATTCTCTTGAAACTTCACTATCCATTCCTGGTATTATATGATCTAAATATTCAATTACGGTAACCTGGGAGCCTAATCTAGACCATACAGAACCCATTTCTAAACCTATGTAACCGCCGCCGATTACAATCAAACTTTTTGGTACTTTTTCTAAAGATATGGCACCTGTTGAGGAAATTATATTTTTTTCATTTATTTCAATACCTGGAACTGAACTTGAAGATGAGCCAGTAGCGATAACAATGTTTTTTGCTTTATAAGATGTTTTTTTTCCATTCTCATAAACCACTACATCATTTTTTGAAAATAAAACTCCTTTACCCCTAATGTATGAAACTTTATTTTTTTTGAATAAAAACTCCACACCTTTTGTTAAAACTTGAACAGACTTACTTTTATTCATCATTATTTTTTTTAAATTTAATTTTACTTCTCCAACTTCAATACCAAGATTATTGTAATCTTTTTGTGCTTTTTTATACATGTCTGATAGGTTAAGAAGACTTTTAGATGGAATACATCCAACATTTAAACATGTGCCTCCAAGAGTTCCTCTTGATTCAATGCAACCGGTCTTAAGACCAAGTTGTGCTGCCCGAATAGCGCAAACATAACCTCCGGGTCCACCACCAATTACTAATAAATCAAATTGTTCACTCATATTTATACATTTAAGAAAAGCCTCTGTGGTTCTTCTAATGAATCTTTTACATTTTTTAAAAATGAAACTGCTTCTTTCCCATCAACAATTCTATGATCATAAGATAAAGCTAAATACATCATGGGCCTAATTACTATTTCCCCTTCTATAACAACTGCTCTTTCAATAATATTGTGCATACCTAAAACTCCTGACTGTGGAGGATTTAATATCGGAGTTGAAAGCATAGAGCCATAAATTCCTCCGTTTGTAATAGTAAAAGTTCCTCCCTGTAAATCTTCAATTGTTATTTTTCCATCTCTAGCCTTTTCACCTAAAGATAAAATATTTTTCTCGATTTCTGCGAAAGACATTTCATCAGGACTTCTTAGAACAGGCACAACTAAACCTCGATCCGTTCCTACAGCAAAACTAATATTATAATAATTTTTATATACTATTGTGTCTCCCTGTATTTCAGCATTTATAGCTGGAAAATTTTTCAATGATGCAACGCAAGCTTTTACAAAAAAGGACATAAAACCAAGTTTTGTTGAGAATTTTTTAATAAACTCGTTTTTATAATCATTTTTCATTTGTATTACTTTTGACATATCTACTTCATTAAATGTTGTAAGCATTGCTGCATTATTTTGTGCTTCTTTCAATCTTTTTGCTATAGTCATTCTTAATCTTGTCATTTTAATTTTTTCTTCAGGTCCATGAGTCATTTTTCTTTTGTTAGGAGCTGGTTTGGACCCCATGAGGTTTAATAAGTCTTCTTTAAGTACAACTCCATTTTTTCCTGTCCCTACGATTTTACTTAAATCAATATTCTTTTCATTTGCAATTTTTCTTGCTGAAGGAGAAACAATTTTTTCTTGGATATAATTATCACTTTTAACTTCTTCTGATAAAATTAGCGGGTGTTCTTCTTTGGTTTCTTCTAGAATTAATTTTTTTTCTGCTTTTTTAGGTTTTTGTTCTATAGGTTTTTCAAAAATTTTAGGAATAACTTCTTCTTTTTTAGGTGGAGGAGTATATTTTTTTTCCTCTTTCTCAACTTTTTGTATTTTTTTTGCTCCTATACTTCCAAGTAAAGCACCTACTTCTACCGTATCACCCTCTTTAACAGAGATATTTTCTAAAACACCATCTGATGGTGAAGGAACCTCTACATTTACTTTGTCTGTCTCAAGCTCAACAACAGGCTCGTCCGAGTCAACTTTTTCTCCAACACTTTTAAGCCATTTGGAAACTGTTGCCTCTGTTACAGACTCACCCAAAGCTGGTACAACTATTTTTTCTGACATTTGATTAATTTAACCTACCTACAACCTTTTCTAATATTTCTTTTTGTTCTGCAAGATGTTTGTTTAAGTTTCCAGTGGCTGGTGATGCCGCAGCATTTCTTCCAACATATTTTACTTTTTCACCTTTAATTTTGATGATTTCTAATGTTCTCTCTATGTAATATTTAACGGTATTCCATGCCCCCATGTTCATTGGTTCTTCTTGACACCAAATAAATTCTGCATTTTTATACTTTTGTAGCTCCCTTCCTAAATGTTTTACAGGGAAAGGATAAAGTTGCTCTATTCTAATAAAAACTATTTCATCATTTTTACTTTTTTCTCTAGCCTCTAATAGATCAAAATATATTTTACCTGAGCACATAATAACTTTTTTTATTTGTTTGTTTGTTTTAAGTTTTATTAGTTTACTTTTTTCAAGATAAGCGTGGTCTGCTAAAATTCTATGAAATCTTGTTTTTTTTGTAAAATCTTCAAGATAAGAAATACATTTTTTGTGTCTCAATAAAGACTTAGGAGTCATAACTATTAATGGTTTTCTAAAATCTCTTCTCATTTGTCTTCTAAGGACATGGAAATAATTAGCTGGAGTTGTGCAATTGACAACCTGTAAATTTTCTTGTGCACATAATTGTAAAAACCTTTCTAATCTTGCTGAAGAGTGCTCTGGTCCTTGACCTTCATAACCATGTGGAAGAAGCATCACAAGACCACTTGCCCTTGACCACTTAGACTCGCCAGATGAGATAAATTGATCTATAACTACTTGCGCACCATTTGAAAAATCTCCAAATTGTGCTTCCCAAAGAACTAGGGTCTCCGGCTCGGAAAGAGAATATCCAAACTCAAAACCTAGAACGCCAAGCTCAGACAATAAACTATCAATAACTTCAAAACTTTTTTGTTTCTTTGATATATTATGTAACGGTACATACCTATCGTGACTATTTTGATTTCTTAATACTGCGTGTCTTTGACTAAAAGTCCCTCTAGCAGAATCCTGACCAGAGAGTCTCACCGAAAAGCCTTCGTTTAACAAGGTGCCGAATGCTAAAAGCTCAGCTGTTGCCCAATCTATAGGTTTATCTTCTGTAAACATTTTTCTTTTATTTTCCAAAATTTTTAAAAGTGTTTTGTGAATGTTAAAATTATTTGGCACCTGAGTAATTTTTTTACCTACATTAATTAACTCTTTTTTCTCAACACCAGTTTTTCCTCTTTTATCTTTACCTATTTCAGGTCTAAATCTGGACCAAACTCCGTCGAACCAAGTCATTTTCTGTTTATAATTTTTTGCGTTTTTAAATTCAGTGTTTAAAAAATTTTTAAGTTTATTTTTTCCTTCATCAAAATCCTTTTGTGAAATTAAACCCTGGCTAATTAATTTTTTCCCATAAATTTCAAGCGTAGTAGGATGGCTTCGTATTTTTTTGTACATAAGAGGCTGTGTAAATGATGGCTCGTCGCCCTCGTTATGTCCAAAACGTCTATAGCAAACCATATCAATAACAACATCACTTTTAAATTTTTGTCTAAATTCTGTAGCAATCTTTGCACAATGAACCACCGCTTCAGGATCGTCACCGTTAACATGGAGTATTGGAGCTTCCACCATTTTTGCAAGATCTGAAGGATATGGTGAAGATCTAGCAAATCTTGGCGCAGTAGTGAAACCAATTTGATTATTTACAATTATATGAATTGTGCCACCTGTATTATGTCCGGGTAATCCGGACATTGCAAAACACTCCGCTACAACACCTTGACCAGCAAATGCAGCATCTCCATGTATTAGTACTGGAATAACTTTTTTTCTCTCTTTATCTTTGTGAAAATATTGTTTGGCTCTAACTTGACCTAAAACTATTGGATTTACTGCTTCAAGGTGTGAAGGATTATCTGTAAGACTAATGTGAACTAAGTTTCCATCAAATTCCCTATTTGCAGATGCACCTAAATGATATTTTACATCTCCCTCAAAATCTTTTTTAGAGTCAATTTTTTCACCAAAAAATTCTTTGAATATTAGTTTAAATGGTTTTTGCATCATATTAGCAAGAACATTAAGTCTTCCTCTGTGGGGCATTCCAATTTTTACTTCTTTAACACCTAAATGGCCTCCTCTCTTTATGATTTGTTCTAATGCAGGTATAAGAGACTCAGCACCATCAAGACCAAACCTTTTTGTACCAACAAATTTTATGTGTAAGAATTTTTCAAATCCTTCTGCCTCTATAAGTTTATTTAGTATTGCTTTTTTTCCATTTTCAGTAAATTTAATACCTTTTTCTTTTCCTTCAATTCTTTCTCTAATCCATGATCGCTCCACTGGATCAGACATATGCATGTACTCGTAACCAATATTTCCACAATAAATGTTTTTAGCCCTATTTATAAGCGTATCTAAATCTGCAGACTCAAGTCCTAATGTGCCATCAAGAAATATTTTTCTTTTTTTACTTTGATCATTAAATCCGTATGTTGTTGGTTTAAGTTCAGGATGTTCTTTACGCACTTGCAAACCCAAGGGGTCTAAACTTGCAAGCAAGTGTCCTCTGATTCTGTAAGCTCTTACTAAAGTGCTTGCCCTAATTGATTGCTTTGAATTTTGTTTTAAGGTTGATACGTCAATATTTATATCTGCAATTTCTTTACCATTGGTTTCTAGCTCGTCTCCATTTGTGGAACGAATTCTTTTACTTTTTTTTCTAGACCAGCTTGGTCCATTTGCTATATTTATAATTTCTTCTTTGTTGTCTCTTAATCCGTCAAAAAATTCTTTCCATTGACTAGAGATACTTTCAGGATTTTGGACGTATTGAGCGTATAGTTCTTCAATGAATTCGGAACTGTTTCCGCCTAAAAATGAGGTTTTTTCGAATATATTGTTATTCTTTACTATAGACATTATTTCTTAATCTCATATTAACATAAAAAATAAAAATTTAACTATTTAGTTTTTTATATAATGTTTTTCCTATATCTGCTGGTGATTCTGAAATAATTATACCCGCTGACTTCATTAATTCGATTTTATTTTGTGCTCCACCTTGCCCCCCTGATATTATAGCTCCTGCATGACCCATACGTCTGCCTGGAGGAGCAGTCAGCCCGGCAATAAAACCAACTATTGGCTTTTTTATTTTAGATTTTTTTATAAATTCTGAGGCTTCTTCTTCTGCTGAACCTCCTATTTCACCAATCATAATAATTGATTCTGTTTCAGGATCTTTTAAAAATAATTCAAGACAATCAATAAAGTTCGTTCCATTTATTGGGTCTCCACCAATACCGATACATGTAGATTGTCCCATGCCATTTTCTGTTGTTTGTGCAACAGCCTCATAGGTTAAGGTACCTGATCTTGATACAATTCCAACTTTACCTTTTTTATGAATATCTCCAGGCATTATACCTATTTTACATTCACCCGGGGTTATTATGCCAGGACAGTTAGGACCAATTAATCTACTTTTACTTTTTTTAAGAAGATTTTTTACTTTTATCATATCTAGAACTGGTACACCCTCGGTAATACAAACTATTAATTCTATTTCTGCATCCATGGCCTCTATTATTGCAGATGCAGCAAATTTAGCTGGTACATAAATCATTGTTGCTGTTGCACCAGTTTTATTTTTTGCATCTTTAACCGTATCAAAAACTGGAAGGTTTAAATGCTTCTGCCCTCCTTTTTTTGGGGTAACGCCTCCAACTAATTGTGTTCCATACTTTATTGCTTGTTCAGAGTGAAAAGTACCATGCTTTCCTGTAAATCCTTGACAAATAACTTTTGTGCTTTTGTTGATCAAGATAGACATTTTTATTTTATAGCCTCGACTATTTTTTTTGCAGCATCATTAAGGTTATCAGCTGACAAAATTTTTAAACCTGATTTATCAAGAATTATTTTTCCTTCTTTAAAATTTGTTCCAGCTAAGCGAACAACTAACGGCACTTTTAGTTTTACGTCTTTCGCAGCCTCAACAACACCATGGGCAAGTACATCACATTGCATTATTCCTCCAAATATATTTATTAAAACACCTTTAACATTTTTATCTGAAAGTAATATTTTAAAAGCTGCAGCAACTTTTTCTCTGCTTGCACCACCTCCAACATCTAAAAAATTTGCAGGTTCCTCACCGTAAAGTTTAATGATATCCATTGTGGCCATAGCTAAGCCTGCTCCGTTGACCATACAACCTATTGAGCCATCGAGTTTAATATAAGCCAAATCGTGTTTGCTGGCCTCTATCTCTATTGGATCCTCCTCATTTAAGTCTCTTAATTTAGAAATTTCTGGGTGTTTAAAAATTGCATTATCATCAAAATTCATTTTTGCATCCAAACAGAGTACTTCATTATTTTTGGTTACGACTAATGGATTAATTTCTATTAAAGAAGCATCTTTAGAAATTAATGTCTCATACATTGCGTTTACTAATTTAGATGCACTATCCATTTGTTTTTTATCAAACTTGAAAATTTTTAAAATATTAATTATCTCATCGGAGGTTAGATTTTTTTTAAAATCAACTTTTGTTGTAATAATTTTTTCTGGGTTTTTTTTTGCAACTGCCTCTATATCTACTCCGCCTTCTGTGCAACTAATAAAAGCTATTTTTGAGCTTTGTCTGTCAATAAGGCAGGATAAATAAAATTCTTTTGAAATATCATAAGCTTTCTGTACATAAATCCTTTTTACTTCCCTTCCTTCGGGTCCTGTTTGGGGAGTTATGAGGACTTTACCAAAAAGATTTTTGGCTACATTTATGATATCTTCTTTTTTTACAAGTTTTACACCTCCAGCTTTTCCTCTACCACCAGCATGGATTTGGGCCTTTAAAACAAATTGATTTGAATTTAGAACTTTAATTTTTTCAATTAAATTATCAGTATTAAATATAATTAGCCCCTCTGTGGTTGGTGCCCCAAATTCTTTTAAAATTTCTTTTGCTTGATGTTCATGAATATTCATTAATTATTTTTCCCTTTCAAATCTTTACATCTTTTAATTTCGTAACTAACTAATCCCTTAAAAATCAATTTTTCATTAAAGCAGTTATTGTCCAAATAATCAGTAATACTTCCTTTATGAACCGGGTAGATAATATAGATAACATCAAGATTATTTTTTTTAATTAAATTAATAACTAAATTTTTATATTTTTGTGCATACTTGTTGTTTTTTAAAGGAATAATACTCCCATCGCTTGTATAAGCCATACTTGGAGAGAAGAGATTCTCTTTTAAAATTGATGATAAAAAAGAATAGTGGGTGATAACCATTTTGTTTCTTCTGTCAGATTTTATCTGATTTTTTATTTTATTTATATAATCTATCTCCTCTTGAACATTGTCCTTATATTCATTTGTTATCCATTTTAGTCCTTTAAGCCTTTGATCAATTTTTGTAGCAGAAATTGATTTTGAAAAATTTACCTGATTTAATTCATGAAACTTTCTTTCTTCGTTTAATCTTAAATGATATTTTGTTGTTACTAAAGCACAGTAAAAAACTAATAAAAAAGGAATTAGATTTGTTTTTCTTATTTTTGTCGATTCAATTGCTATATGAGAAAATCCTACTAATAGAGGAATTAGAAAAAAGATAAAAGTTTGATTTTTTGTAAAAAACTGATGAAATATGAGAGATAAAGTAAAAAAGAAAATTATTATGAAATAAAAAAAATCTCTTTTTTTTAAATATTTTTTTTCATAGATTATTTTTTTTAAATTTATTAATACAAAAGGTATCATTGATATATAAATAAACTTAAAATGGCCTACTATTCCCCTGAATGTTGGTTCAAAACTTGAAAACCTTGTGTTGCCAATTGATTGTGGATACAGAATATATTGCTGAATAAAATTATTAAATTTTATATCTCCTACAAAGCCAACGCAAAATACAAAAAAAATAAATATTATTATCCCAAATAAAATACTTCTTAGAGGCTTTATTTTTTTCATATTAAATAAATAAATAGTTATGATTATTGATGAAAATACAAAAATATAAAATGCAGGCACTTGTTTTGATAGAAAACCAAAACCTAAAAAAATTGGAATTAAAATCCAAAATATAGGATTTTCTTTTTTAATTGCAAATAATAGTGAGTAAATACCTAGAAGACAGAAAAAAGCTGATTGATGATCAACAAAAGGTGTGCCACTAGATGTATATGCAAGTAAAGAAAATAATAAAGAATAAAAAAAACAGTAAATTGTTTTAAGACCAAAATCTCTTAATAAAAAATAAGTTCCTAAAGAAATTAAGCTATTTATTACTGATGCGTGCAAAACATAACTGGTCCAATTTGTTCCAAAAATAAAAAAAAATAAAGCCTGAATATAATTAACAAAAACACCTGACACCATCCAGATATCAGTAAACGGGACATCTCCTTGAAGTATTCTATAGCCTAAGTCAAAATGATAAAAAGTGTCTAAAGGAAAAGCTCCTAAACTTGCATAATATTGATTTATAATTGTTGAGAAAATTAAAATAAAAACTATATAAAAATTATTTTTATTTATTAAATTTTTAACTTTCATTTTTAAGAAGAAATTATTTAATTTATTTTCCCAAAATTGGATCAATTTTTGCTGCTGCATCACACAACTCTTTTACAGCACTTACTGAAACGTCAAAATTTGATCTTTCTGAACTTTCAAGCTTGATCTCAACTATTTTTTCAACACCATTTTTTCCAATTATAACCGGAACCCCTGCATATATATCTTTATAACCATATTCTCCATTCAAGAGTGCTGCACAAGGTAGTGTTTTTTTCAAATCTTTTAAGTAAGCTTCTGCCATTTCAACGCCTGATGCAGCTGGTGCGTAGAAAGCTGATCCCTTCTCTAATAATTTTACAATTTCTGCTCCACCTTTTCGAGTTCTATTAACAATTTCATCTAATCTATCTTTTGAGATTTTATTCTCCTTAACTAAATCTGTTAAAATTTTACTTTTAATTTTTGTATGTTTTAGCATTGGAACCATTGTATCCCCATGGCCTCCAAGAACTAAAGAGTCAATATTTGTAATTGGTTCATTTAACTCTCTCGACAAAAAGTATTTAAATCTTGAGGAGTCTAATATTCCAGCCATTCCCACAACCATATTTGAGGGCATTCCAGAATACTTTTGAAGAGCCATTACAATAACATCTAATGGGTTAGTGATACAGATAGTAAAAGCCTGGGGTGAGGTTTTTTTAATTCCTTCAGCAACTTGTTTGATAATTTTAAGATTTGTACCAAGTAAATCGTCTCGTGACATACCCGGCCTTCTTGGAACACCAGCGGTTATAATAATAACGTCAGAGTCTTTCGTATCTTTATAATCTTTAGTGCCAGTTATATTTACATTAAAACCAGATACACCAGAAGATTGTGCAATATCCAAAGCTTTTCCTTTTGCTAAACCTTCTGCAACGTCGAATAGAACAATATCACCTAATTCTTTTATTGCGATAAGATGAGCAAGAGTTCCGCCAATTTGACCAGCTCCTATCAAAGATATTTTTTTTGTCATTTTTATTTCATTGTTGGCATCACAAACTCTGGATCTGATTTGATTCCTGATGGCCATCTTGATGTAATTGTTTTAAGTTTAGTATAAAATCTAACTCCTTCGGGTCCGTGTATACTTTGATCTCCAAATAAAGATCTTTTCCACCCACCAAAACTATGAAAAGCCATCGGAACTGGTATTGGTATGTTTATTCCTACCATTCCAATCTTTACATTGCTTGCAAAGGATCTTCCGGTATCTCCGTCCCTTGTGAATATACTGGTTCCATTTCCAAATTCATGATCGTTGACTAGAGATAATGCCTCCTTATAATCTTTTGCTCTTACAACAGAAAGAACAGGTCCAAAAATTTCCTCTTTATAAATTCTCATGCCTTTTTTTACATTATCAAATAAACATCCTCCCATATAAAAACCGTTTTCATAACCTTGAAGTTTTAAATTTCTTCCATCTACCACAAGCTTAGCGCCTTCTTTTACTCCAATATCGACATAGCCTTTGACTTTTTCTAAATGTTCTTTGGTAACTAAGGGGCCCATTTGAGATTTCTTATCTAATCCAGGACCAATTTTTAGTGTTTCAACTTTTTTAGATAAACTTTTTACTAAAGGATCAGCAATTTTACCAACTGCAACTGCAACAGATTGTGCCATACATCTCTCACCAGCGGATCCGTAAGCTGCTCCCATCAAACCATTAACTGCTTGATCTAAATCACAATCAGGCATTACTACACAGTGATTTTTAGCTCCGCCTAAAGCTTGAACTCTTTTTTCATTTTTTGCGCAATTTTCATAAATATATTTCGCGATAGGTGTTGAGCCAACAAAACTAACTGCTGAGATATCTTTATTATTAATTATTGCATCTACAGCTTCTTTATCTCCATTAACAACATTGAAAACACCCGGAGGAAGACCGGCTTTTAAAAATAATTCTGCTAACTTCATAGAACAAGATGGATCTTTCTCTGATGGTTTTAAAACAAATGTATTTCCACATGCAATTGCAATTGGAAACATCCACATAGGTACCATCGCTGGAAAGTTAAATGGTGTAATACCCGCACAAACTCCAAGTGGTTGCCTCATTGACCAGCTGTCAACGTTTGTACCAACATTTTCTGTGAATTCTCCTTTGAGAAGTTGTGGTATACCACAAGCAAATTCTACAACCTCCAATCCTCTGGTTAAAGAACCTTTGGCATCTTCATAAACCTTGCCGTGTTCTGAGACTATAATTTTTGTAAGTTCATCATAATTTTTTTCGATCAATTCTTTAAATTTAAAAAGGACTCTGGCTCGAAATAAGGGGGTTTTTTCAGACCAACTTGGAAAAGCTTTTTTTGCTGCGTCTACAGCTTCATTTAAATCTGCTGTACTTGCAAGATTAACTTTTGAACTTACTTCGCCAGTTGCAGGATTGAAAACTTTTCCTGTTCTTTTTGAAGAACCTTTTACAATTTTACCATTAATAAAATGCTCAATTGAATTCATTTATTTATTAATGATTAATTAAGCTTTTAACTCGTTGCAAGCATTTTTTTAATAGACCCAATCGCTTTAGCGGGATTTAAACCTTTCGGGCATGAATTAGTACAATTCATAATCGTATGACATCTATAAAGTTTAAGCTCATCTGCAACTTTTTTTAATCTTTCTTTTCTTTCTTCATCTCTACTGTCTGATATCCAACGATAAGCTTGCAATAAAACTGCTGGTCCTAAATATTTATCCCCATTCCACCAATAACTTGGGCAAGATGTTGAACAACATGCACAAAGTATACATTCGTAATAACCATCTAGTTTAGCTCTATCCTCTTGTGATTGTTTAATTTCTGCTTGAGTTCTTTCACCAACTTTTGCTTTTAACCAGGGTTCGACCGACTCATATTGTTTGTAGAGGGTGCTTAAATCTCCTACTAAATCCTTCACGACTTTTAAATGTGGTAGAGGATAAATATTTAACTCACCTTTTATATCAGAGTGAGATTTTATGCATGATAAAGTATTTACTCCATCAACGTTCATAGCACATGAACCACAAACCCCATGGGCACAAGATCTTCTGAAAGTTAATGTGGAGTCTATTTCATTTTTAATTTTAAAAAGAATATCTAATACTTTCGGTCCACAATCATTTAAATCAACTTCGAATGTATCAATTCTTGGATTCTCATTGCTTGAAGGACTCCATCTATAAACGTTTACTTTTTTTAAATTATTTGATCCGGTCTTATCTTTGTAGAATTTGCCTTTTAGAATTTTTGAATTTTGTGGAAGGCTAAATTGGACCATTAATACACTCTCTCCCTTGGTGGAAAATATTGAACATCATTTGTCAAAGTTTTGGCATGAACAGGTCTATAAGCGACTTTTACATCGTTTCCTTTTTGCCAAGCCAAAGTATGAGTCATATACTTCTTGTCGTCTCTAGTTTTATAATCTTCTCTTGCGTGAGCTCCTCTACTTTCTTTTCTATGGTAAGCCGAGTCTATTGTTGTCATTGCTTGTCTTATAAGATTGTCAAATTCTAATGTTTCAACAAGATCTGTATTAAAAAGTAATGATTTATCTGACACAGAAATATCTACCATACCTTCAAATGGCTTTCTAATTTGATCCATTCCTTCTTTTAATGTTTTTTCTGTTCTGAAAACTGCACATTTAGATTGCATAGTTCGCTGCATTGACAATCTAAGTTCAGAAGTTTTTGTAGAACCAGACGAATTACGAAGTTTATCAAATCTGTCTAGACATTTATCAGTTTCGCTCTGTGATATCTCTTCATGAGGAGTTCCAGGTTTTATAAGCTCAGCCGCTCTATTTGCAGCTGATTTCCCAAAAACTACTAAATCTATTAAAGAATTAGATCCCAATCTGTTTGCGCCATGAACAGAAACGCATGCTGCCTCTCCTATTGCCATCAATCCTGGTACTGTAGACTCTTTTCCATTTAAAGTTAAAACCTCGGCTTTATAATTTGTTGGTATTCCTCCCATATTATAATGAACTGTTGGAACTACAGGGATCGGATCCTTTCTTACATCTACTTCACAAAATGTTTTTGCAGACTCAGCAATACCAGGTAATCGCTCCTTTATAATTTCTGGATCAATATGGTCTAAATGTAAATTAACGTAATCTTTATTTTTACCAATCCCTCTGCCTTCATTAATTTCTACTGCTATAGATCTGCTTACAACATCTCTTGAAGCTAAGTCTTTAGCTTTAGGAGCATATTTTTCCATAAATCTTTCACCCTTTGAGTTTAAAAGAAAACCGCCTTCACCTCTTACACCCTCTGATATTAAAGTTCCAACACCGTAGATTCCTGTTGGATGAAATTGAACAAATTCCATATCTTGCAATGGCAATCCTGCTCTTAGTGCCATACCATTTCCATCTCCAGTACATGTATGGGCTGAAGTTGCCGTATAGTAAACTTTGCCATAACCTCCAGTAGCTAAAATTGTGATATGTGACCTGAATCTATGTATTGTTCCATCATTTAAGTTCCAAGCAATTAAACCTTTGCATTCACCATTTTTCATCAAAAGGTCTAAGGCAAAATATTCTATAAAAAATTCTGTGTTATGTTTAAGAGCTTGGCCATATAAAGTATGAAGTATTGCGTGACCAGTTCTATCTGCGGCTGCACATGTTCTTTGTACAGATTCGTTTCCATAATTTTTTGTCATACCTCCAAATGCTCTTTGATATATTTTTCCTTCTTTTGTTCTACTGAAAGGTACGCCATATTTTTCTAATTCAATTACAGCCTTTGGAGCTTCTTTACATAAATGTTCTATTGCATCCTGGTCGCCTAACCAATCAGATCCTTTAACTGTATCGTACATATGCCATCTCCAATCATCTTCGCCCATATTTCCTAAGGCTGCAGAAATTCCTCCCTGGGCAGCTGAAGTATGGCTTCTTGTTGGGAAAACTTTTGATATGCAGGCGGTTTTAAGACCAGCTTCAGAAAGTCCAACTGCAGCCCTTAATCCTGAACCACCAGCACCCAGAACTACAACATCATATTCATGGTCTATAATTTTATATGTTTTCATAATTTAAATTCTAAATAAAAAAAATGTTAATAATAATGTGACTATTATACTAAAAAATACAAGTAATCTGTTTGCGGCATTTTTGAGTTTAAAATTGCTTATATAGTCTTCAAAAACCTCAGTAATTGTTAATGTGTAAAAAATTGAGGAGAATATAATGAATAAAGTAAAAACTATTTTAGATGAAATATTTTCTAAAAAAAAAATTGATTGAGAATTATTAGCATTTAATAATCCTACCAAATTAATAATAAACCAAACCATGAAAGGAATTAATATTCCTGATGTTATTTTAATTGTTAACCATTTTTTTGCTGCTTTAATCATTTAAAATAAGTTTTTTCCTATTAAATAAAATAAAATTGTAAAAACAAATGATCCAATAATTGTAAGAATTCCAGTTATTTCAGACAATTTTAAATCAAAACCATATCCTAAATCCCATGCTAAATGCCTAATTTCATTTAAAATTTGAAAGCTAAATGACCAACAAAAACAAATTATTAAAAATTTACCTATTGAAGATTGAAAAAGTATTTGAAGAGTTTGTATATCTGCTCCCATAAAAATTAACATTGAGGAAATTAAAATAATAAAAATAAAGTTAATTATCCCAATAATTCTGTGAGAAATAGACAAGAGAGATGATATATGCCACTTGTAAATCTGCAGATGGGGTGACAAAGGACTATTTTTATTATCAGACATATTTTTTTATTAGTTGCTCTGCTATTTGTACTGTATTCAATGCGGCCCCTTTAAGTAAATTGTCAGAAACGACCCACATGTTAATTGCTTTATTATTTGAACTATCTTTACGTATTCTTGAAATAAAAGTTAAATAACTATTTTCTGCTTCTAATGGAGTTATATAACCACCATCTTTTCTTTCATCAATAACTTTACAGCCATTAGATTTACTTAAAATTTCTTTTATTTTATTTATATCAAATGATTTTTCGAATTCTATATTGATGGACTCTGAATGAGAAACCATTACAGGAACTCTTACACAGGTTGCTGAAATTTCAATTTTTGGATCAAGAATTTTTTTTGTCTCATTAATCATTTTCCATTCTTCTTTTGTATGGCCTCCTTCAACAAATTCATCAATATGTGGTATCAAATTAAATGCAATTTGTTTTGTGAAGTTTTTTGAAGAAATTTTTTTTCCTGCTAAAAAGTCTTTTGATTGACTTACTAACTCGTCCATTGGAGCTTTTCCTGCACCAGATACCGACTGATATGTTGAAACTATAACTCTTTTTATATTGAAATGATCATGCAAAGGTTTCAAGGCAACAACCATTTGTATTGTGGAACAGTTTGCGTTAGCAATGATGTTTTTTTTTTTATAATTTTCTAATTGGTCCAAATTTACTTCTGGTACTATTAAAGGAATATTATTGTCCATTCTAAAAAATTTAGAATTATCTATTACAATAGTTTTTTTACTAGCTTTTGGAACCCATTGTTCAGCTATTTTACTTCCAGCTGCAAAAAAAGTTATTTTAGCACTTGAAAAGTCATATTTCACAAGATCTTGGATCTCTATTTTTTTTCCTTTAAATTTAATTTTTTTTCCTGCACTCCTTGAGGAAGCTACTAAAAATAAATTATTTATTTTAATTTTAGATTTTTCTAAAATTTCAATAGTTTTTCTTCCAACGTTGCCGGTGGCACCAATTATAGCTAAGTTCATTGAAAAGTATTTTAATTTAAATTTGATATAATTGCATCACCCATATCTGAGGTTGATACCCTTTTCTTGCCTTTTGACATTATATCTGCAGTTCTTAAACCATCTTCTAGTGTTTTTTCAACAGCCTTGTCTAGCAGTGTAGACTCCTTTTGCATCCCTAAAGAATATTTTAATGCCATTGAAAAACTTAATATTGTTGCAATCGGATTTGATATATTTTTGCCAGCAATGTCTGGTGCTGAACCATGGACAGGTTCATACAAAGATCTCGTTCTTCCATTTTTATCTTTATCGCCTAATGAAGCAGATGGTAGCAATCCTAAAGACCCTGTAAGCATTGCGGCCTCATCAGATAACATGTCTCCAAATAAGTTGTCAGCTAAAATAACATCAAACTGTTTTGGATTTCTTAATAATTGCATTGCACAGTTATCTGCTAACATATGATTAAGATCAATTTTTTTATAATCTTTGTCCTTTAAAGATTGAACTTCCTCTCTCCACAAAACTCCTGCTTCCATAACATTCGATTTTTCACAAGAAGTTACTTTATTATTTCTTTTAGCAGCTAGTTCGAAAGCTACTTTTGCAATTCTTTTTATTTCCTTGGTAGTATAGACGTGAGTATTCACTCCTCTCCGCTCGCCATTTTCAATTGGTTTAACTCCTCTTGGTTCACCAAAATAAATTCCGCCTGTTAATTCTCTTACAATTAAAATATCAAGTCCTGAAACTATTTCTGGTTTTAAAGTAGATGAATCTACAAGTTCTTTAAAACAAATAGCTGGTCTTAAATTTGCGAATAATTTTAATTCTTTTCTTAATTTTAAAAGAGCTCTCTCAGGTTTTTTTGAAAACTCCAATTTGTCATACTGTGGACCTCCACACGCCCCAACAATTACTGCATCACTTTCTAAGGCTCTATAAAATACTTCATCAGTTATTGGCACTCCATGTTTATCAATTGCTGCGCCGCCGATTAGGTCTTGATCGATTTTAAAATCCAAAGATTTTTTTTTATTAAACCAATCTATTACTTTTTTTGTTTCGCCAACAACTTCTGGTCCTATGCCATCGCCTGGTAATAGAAGTATTTTTTTTTGATTTATCGCCATTTTATAACCAAGGTTTATTTTGAGACATTTTATTCTCAAAATTTTCAATATTTTTTACTTTTTTGAGAGATAAGGCTATATCGTCTAAACCTTCTAATAGACATTTCTTTTTAAAAGAATCAAGTTCAAATTTAAATGTTTTGTTCCCATAAACAATTTCTTGTTCACTAAGCTTAATTTCAATATTTTCTTTTCTTGAAGAGTAATCTTTAAGTTCGTTTACGATTTCATCTTTTGCAACAATTGGAAGTATTCCATTTTTAAAACAATTATTATAAAAGATATCCGCAAAGCTTTTGCTGATAATAACCCTAATTCCAAAATCGAGTAAAGCCCATGGAGCGTGTTCTCTTGATGAACCACAACCAAAATTTTTACCTGTTATTAAAATTTTTGAATTATTAAATGGTTCCTGGTCTAAAATGAAACCTTTTATTGGGTTTCCCTTCTCATCAAACCTCATCTCATAAAATAGACTTTTACCCAAACCTGATCTTTTAATTGTTTTTAAAAACTGTTTAGGAATAATCTTGTCTGTATCAATATTCATTAACGGAATATAGGCAGGTATGCTTTTTATTTTATTAAATTTTTCCATACTAATTATTAAATTTTCTCACATCTGATAAGTGCCCTTCAATAGCTGCTACTGCTGCCATTGCTGGGCTAACTAGATGTGTTCTACCCCCACGACCTTGTCTTCCCTCAAAGTTTCTATTTGATGTTGATGCACATCTTTCCCTTGGTTTTAATTGATCTTCATTCATACCTAAACACATTGAACAACCTGGTTCTCTCCATTCAAATCCAGAATCTTTGAATACTTTGTCTAAACCTTCTTGTTCAGCTTGAATTTTTACAAGACCTGATCCTGGAACAACCATAGCATTTACATGTTCCGCTATTTTTTTATCCTTAAGAAGTTTAGCTGCTTCCCTTAAATCCTGAATTCGCCCATTAGTACAGCTGCCAATAAACACTTTATCTATTTTAATATCTGTCATTTTAGTATTTGGTTTTAAACCCATATAATCTAAAGACCTTTCCATTGCTACACGTCTGTCATTATCTTTTTCTTTTTTTGGATCCGGAACTGATCCATTAACCGGTACAACATCTTGTGGGGATGTGCCCCAGGTAACTTGTGGAACGACATCTTCACCATTTAAAACTATTTCTTTATCGAATTTACAATTTTTGTCAGATTTTAAATTGCTCCAATAATTTAAAGCTTTTTTCCAATTATCTTTTTTTGGGGACAAAGGTCTGTTCTCTAGATATTTGAAGGTTTTCTCGTCAGGTTGAATTAAACCTGCTCTTGCTCCTCCTTCAATAGTCATATTACAAATAGTCATTCTCTCTTCCATGCTAAAGTTTCTGATAACATCTCCAGAATATTCAATTACAAATCCGGTTCCTCCTGCTGTTCCTATAGTACCAATAATTTTTAAAATAACATCTTTAGCAGTTACTCCCATAGGTATTTTTCCATCTATCTTCAGTAAAAAGTTTTTAGATTTTTTTTGTATAAGAGTTTGAGTTGCTAAAACATGCTCAACCTCTGATGTTCCTATTCCAAAAGCTAGTGCTCCAAAAGCTCCATGTGTAGCGGTGTGGCTATCGCCGCAAACAATAATTGTACCCGGTTGCGTAAAACCTTGTTCAGGTCCAATAATATGAACAATACCTTGTCTCTTATCATTCATATCAAACAAAGGTACACCAAACTCTTTACAATTTTTTCTTAGCGTATCAACTTGAATTTTTGACTGTTGATCGTTGATACCTTTTGTTCGATCTGTTGTAGGTACGTTATGATCAGCGACTGCCAAAGTAAAATTAGGTTTTCTTACTTTCCTTTTATTTAACCTTAGCCCTTCAAAAGCTTGTGGGCTTGTTACTTCATGTACCAAATGTCTATCCACATATAATAATGAAGTACCGTCATTTTGTTCAAAGACAAGATGGTCATCCCAAATTTTATCGTATAAAGTTTTTGGCATTAAAATTATTTTTTTAAATTTTCTGATTTTTTATTTTCTTTTTTTTCAGTTTCTTTTTTAGACTGATTAGGTGTCTCTTTTTTGACTTCAGTTTCTATCGTTTTAACGTCAATATCACTTTTAACTTCAACTTCAATTCCAATATTTTTTTTCATTTTTTCAGCAATTCTGGCTGATTTACCTTTTCTATCTCTCAAGTAATATAGTTTTGCTCTTTTAACTTTACCAGATCTAATAACTTTGATTGAACTTATTACTGGACTATGAAGAGCAAAAGTTCTCTCAACACCCTCGCCAAAAGAAATCTTTCTTACTTTAAAAGAAGAGTTTATATCTCTATTTTTTTTAGCAATACAAACTCCCTCGAAATTTTGAATTCTTTCTCTTTTTCCTTCGACAATTCTCACACCAACTCGAATTGTATCTCCAGGAAAAAATTCAGGAATTTTTTTTCCAGCAATTAATTTTTGTAAATTTGCTTTATTTATGTCTTCAATATTTTTCATTTTTTTTCTTATTTAAATATTTTTCCCAAAGATCGGGTCTCTGGCGACGTGTTATATCCCTAGATTGTGATAAACGCCAGTCCTTAATTTTTGCATGATCTCCTGATAATAGTACATCAGGAACGCTTTGTTTTTCCCAAATTTGTGGTTTTGTATATTGAGGATATTCAAGCAAACCATTTTCAAAGCTTTCCTCGTCTATAGATTTTTCATTACCAAGAACATCCGGAAGTAACCTCAAAATAGCATCTATCAAAACAAATGAAGCTGACTCTCCTCCTGATAAAATATAATCGCCAATACTAACTTCCTCTATATTTCTAGTTTTTAAAATACGTTCATCAACACCTTCGAAATGGCCACAAATTAGATTTAAAGTTTTTTCTTTTGATAAATCTTTTGCAACTTTTTGGTCAAAGATTTTTCCTTTTGGTGATAGATACAAAACTCTTTCATCTTTTTTTATACTTGAGTCTAGAGATTTTCCTAAAATATCTGGCTTTAAAAGCATCCCATTTCCTCCTCCAAAAGGCGTATCATCGACTGTCTTATGTTTGTCTTCTGCTGAGTCTCGAATATTAATAACTTCTAAATCCCAAATTTTTTTTTTCAAAGCTTTTCCGTAAAGACCCTTTTTTAATGGTCCAGGAAAAATTTCAGGATATAAAGTAAATACTCGAGCTTTCCACATTTTCTTTTTTTTATTTAGGTAACTTAGTTGCACCAGTTTCTTGGTGAACTATTTTTCCATCTTTAAACTTGTAATAAGACATAACTGCTTCTTTATTACCATCATTATAACTTGCAAAAGCGTGCATAAATCCAACTTCATTATTCTCAAAAAGAATTCTATGTTTATCTAGCTTAACATCTTTCATGCCAACCCATTTAACCACATCGTCTTTAGACAAAGTCTTTCCAGATGAGTGCATCAAGAATTTAAAATCATCATGCATAATTTCTTTTGCACTGTTTGTATCGCCTTCATTTACTGCTTTTAC
>CACHSH010000012.1 GCA_902582475.1 uncultured Pelagibacteraceae bacterium
TTGATAATAAGAAAAAAATATTTGTTAATGGAAATATTTTTGATGCAACAAATTTACTTAAAGAATTAGATAAATCAAAAAGTGACAATGATTTCTTAAATAACATTACAAAAAATATAGAGGTAGATTTCAAAAAGATTTTAACAAATACAGAACTGCCATTAAATAAATTTAGGATGGTTGGTCAAATTAAAAAAGGGAAATTAGAAAAAATATCTGCCAAAAGTGAATTTAAAGATAATAAATATTTAGATGTCTCTATTAAAAAAGAAGATACGACAGGCAACAGTATTTTAGAGATTTATTCTGATGAAGCTAAGCCATTAGTTAATAGTTATGAATTTTTTGAGGGCTTAGAAGGAGGAAATTTATTTTATCTCTCTAACTCAGGCAAAGAAAAATCAATAGGAAATTTACTAATAGAAAATTTTAAAATTAATCAAGCTCCAGGTTTTGCAAAATTACTTAGTCTTGCAGATTTAAAGGGTTTAACAGATGCATTAAAAGGAGAGGGAATAAGTTTTGATAAATTATCCATTCAATATGAAACTAAAAATGGTTGGATGGAAATAAAAGAAATTTTTCTTATTGGTCCGTCAATTTCAATTTTGATTGATGGATATTTTGATAAAAGAAAAGATATTTTAAGTTTAAGAGGTACTTTAGTGCCCGCTAAAACTCTAAACACTTTAGTTTCAAAAATTCCTGTTATAGGAGATATTTTAATCGGAAAGAAAACAGGGGATGGATTATTCGGTGTAAGTTTTAAAATAAAGGGACCCACTAACAATTTAAAAACAAGTGTAAATCCTGTAAAAACATTAACACCAAGATTCATTACTCGTACACTTGAAGAATATAAAAAAAACGTTAAATAACTTTTACTTTTAGGTGATTTTTCTTTCCAATTGATAGTTTGATAAAATTATCTTTCGAAACATCATTCATATTTATAATTTTTTTTTCATCACCTATAATACTATCATTTATTCTTATCCCATTATTTTTTAAAATTCTTCTAGCCTCACTTTTTGATTGCACTAATTTATTTTGAAAAATTAAGTCTATAATATTTACACCCTGAATAAGTTCTTTATTACTCATTGTTTTTTCTGGTATATTTTTACCTAGACCACCTTTCACAAACGTTTCTTTGGCAGTATCTGCACTATCTTTGGCAGCTTTTGCACCATGTATTAAAGTTGTTGCTTCATTTGCTAAAAGAATTTTCAAGTTATTAATATTTTTTTCTTTATTAATTTTTTGAGATAAATCGTTAATTTCTATTTCTGTAAAATAATTTAAAAATTTTTTAACATCTTCATCTGATGTATTTCTCCAAAATTGCCAATACTCATAGGGTGAAAACATTTTTTTATCTAGCCAAACAGCACCTTTTTCTGTTTTTCCCATTTTAGCGCCTGACGATAAAGTGATAAGAGGTGTTGTTAATCCATAAGAGTCTTTTTGTAGAATTCGCCTTATTAATTCGACACCATTTACTATATTGCCCCACTGATCTGAACCACCCATTTGTAAAATACAATCATGTTTCTTATACAATTGATAAAAATCGTAAGCCTGTAAAATCATATAATTGAATTCTGTATAACTTAGTGATTGTTCGCGGTCTAATCTCAATTTAACACTTTCGAAAGTGAGCATTTTATTTAATGTAAAATGTTTACCTATGTCTCTAAGAAAATCGATATATTTAAGTTTAGAAAGCCACTGATAATTATCGACAAAAATTGGTTTAGTTTTTTTACTTTTAGAGAATAACAGTTTTTCAAAAAGTTTTTTAATACTTATGATATTTTTTTTAATATCTTTTTGCTTTAAAATTTTCCTAGTTGTATCTTTACCAGAGGGATCACCAATTAGTGTAGTTCCACCACCTAATAACACTATAGGTTGATGACCATATTTTTGGAGAAGTCTTAAAATCATAATCTGGAGTAAACTTCCGACGTGCAAACTAGGAGCTGTGCAATCAAATCCAATATAGGCTTTTATTGTTTTTTCTTTAGAAACTTTCTCAAGATTATCTAAATCAGTGCATTGATTAAGATAACCTCTAGACCTCATTTCAGATAAAAAGCTATTTTTCATAGAATTTTATATGTTAAAGCTACTATTATACTAAAATAGCTATAAATAAATATAAATATGAGTAAAGAATATACATCTTTGGGTTTAATGAGCGGTACTTCCGGGGATGGAGTTGATGCATCTATAATTAGATCAGATGGAATATCTAAATATGAAGTAATATTTAATAAATATTACAAATATAATGATGATATCTATGAAACAATTCATTCTATCAAGGAAAAGATAAATAACACAAAAGACTTAAAAACCTTTTCAAAAGAACTAAAAAATTTAGAAAGAAAAATAACAATGTTCCATGTTGAGGTCGTCAGTGAAATTTCAAAAAGCAATGAAATAGATTTGGTAGGGTTTCACGGGCAAACTATTTATCATAATTCAGAACAAAAAATTTCTGTTCAACTTGGCGATGGAAATTTACTGTCAAAATTAACTAAAAAAAATATTGTTTATAATTTTAGAGAAAATGATATTAAAAATGGTGGTGAGGGTGCACCTTTAACTCCAATTTTTCACCAGTTAATTTTAAAACAAAAAAAAATTAATGTACCATCTTGTGTGCTTAATATCGGAGGAATATCAAATGTAACAGTAGTTGGGAATTATTATCCATATGATTTTACAAGTAGGGATATAGGACCTGGAAATTGTTTGATAGACGCATGGGTTAGAAAAAATTCAAATAAAAAATTTGATGAAGATGGAAAACTTGCATCTATTGGAAAAACTAATGAAATTATACTAGAGCAAGCACAAGAGCTTTATTCAAATAGATCTAACAAAAAAACACTATCGTTAGACGTAAATGATTTTGACGTCTCATTTGCAAGAGGACTATCTCTTGAGGATGGAGCTGCAACATTAACAGATTTTACCGGAAGAATTATAGGTGCAGCTTTATTTTCCTTGTTATCACAAGTACGAGAAAAACTTTTCAGAGTTTTAATTTGTGGTGGAGGTAGAAAGAATAAATCTCTTTTAGACAGGATTAAAAAAAGAACTTTAAAAAATATTGTGTTACAGCCAATCGACGATTATGGTGTAGACGGTGATTTTGTGGAATCTCAAGCATTTGGTTTTTTAGCAATACGAAATGTAATTAATGAGCCGATATCTTTTCCAAATACAACGGGCTGCTCAAAACCTACTGTAGGTGGAACTTTAATTAAATTTAAATAAGTTTTGTTTTATCCTTAATATACTTATCAATAGTTTTCTGAAGTTCTTCTTCTTTTCCTTTAAAAAAGTGATTAGAATTTTTAATTTCTGAAAAAATAACTTCAATACCTTTTTGAGATTTTAATCTTTTATTCAAATCATTAATACTCTCTATAGATACTAATTCATCTTTTTCACCATAGACAACTTGTCCTGATGCTGGACATGGAGCTAAGAATGTAAAATCATAAACGTTAGGTTGAGGTGAAATGGCAATAAATTTGTTTACCTCTGGTCTTCTCATTATTAGTTGCATACATATAAGCGATCCAAAAGAAAACCCAGAAACCCAGCATTGGCTATAGTCTTGATTTTCTCTTTCAATCCAGTCTAGCGCAGCAGCAGCATCAGAAAGTTCTCCTTGTCCATTATCAAAAGTACCATCGCTTTTTCCAACTCCTCTAAAATTTATTCTTAAAACAGAAAAATTATTTTTTATAAAAACGTTATACGTTTCTTGAACAATTTTATTGTTCATAGTTCCTCCATACTGAGGATGTGGTTGAAGAACAATTGCAACTGGAGATTTACTTTTTGGATTTTTGAAGTATTTTCCTTCCAATCTTCCACTTGGACCTGGAATAAAAATTTCTGAGCTTTTCTGTTTCATATTAAATAATAATGATAATTACTTTCACAAAAAAAATAGATTTATAGCACGTTTTTTATGTGGCATATTTATTTTTATTGAAGTTGACTATTTTACTAAGGATTATTAAATAATGCCTATATATAAAGGAATATATGAAACTAACAACTAAAGGAAGATATGCTGTAATGGCTATGGCTGATCTTGCATCGTATCAAAATGGTAAGCCAGTAAGTTTAAACGATATTTCTCTAAGACAGAATATTTCGTTATCCTATTTAGAGCAACTTTTTTCAAAACTTAAAAATGGAAAACTTGTAAAAAGTGTACGAGGGCCATCAGGCGGATATGTATTGGATAAAAATCCTAAAGAGATTAGACTTTCAAATATCATTTTTGCTGTAGACGAAGAAGTTAAAACACTTAATTGTAAAAAAGACTCAAAAAGAGGATGCAATGGAAAGAACACTAAATGTATTACTCATAACCTTTGGGATGATTTAGAGCAGCATATAAATACGTTTTTTGAAAATAAAAGTTTAAGTGATTTATTAAAACAAAATAATCGAAGTGTGAACTAATGAAAAACCAAAATATTAACACTAACCAAGATTATAAATACGGTTTTACTACAGACATCGAAAGTGTAAAAGCGCCAAAAGGCTTAAGTGAAAAATCTATAAAGTTTATTTCTAAAATGAAAAAAGAACCTGACTGGATGTTAAAATGGAGATTAAAAGCCTTCGAAAGACTAAAAAATTTAAAAGAACCAGATTGGCAAAAACCAAAATATCCAAAAATAGATTATCAAGATTTGTATTATTACTCAGCACCTAAGTCTGCTTCAGAAAAACCTAAAAGTTTAGACGAAGTAGATCCAAAGTTGTTAGAAACTTATAAAAAATTAGGTATTCCACTACAAGAACAAAAAAAACTAAGTGGCGTCGCCGTTGATGCAGTTTTTGACTCAGTTTCAGTTGCAACAACTTACAAAGAGGAATTAACAAAAAAAGGTATAATATTTTGTTCTATATCCGAGGCAATTCAAAAACATCCAGATTTGGTAAAAAAATATTTAGGATCTGTGATACCAATTACTGATCATTATTTCGCAACCCTCAACTCAGCAGTTTTTACTGATGGTTCATTTGTTTACATACCTCCAAATGTTAAATGTCCAATGGAGCTATCTACGTATTTTAGAATAAACGCATCTGACACAGGTCAGTTCGAGAGAACACTAATTATAGCAGACAAAGGAAGTTATGTGAGTTATTTGGAAGGATGCACTGCACCAATGAGAGACGAAAATCAGTTGCACGCTGCTAACGTAGAGCTAGTAGCTTTAGATGACGCTGAAATTAAATATTCGACAGTTCAAAATTGGTATCCTGGTGATAAAGATGGAAAAGGTGGTATATATAATTTTGTGACAAAAAGAGGTGCGTGTAGAGGAAAAAATTCAAAAATTTCTTGGACACAAGTTGAAACTGGTTCGGCTATAACTTGGAAATATCCTAGCTGTATACTTCAAGGAGATAATTCAGTTGGTGAGTTTTATTCAATTGCAATTACTAATAATCATCAGAAAGCTGATACAGGAACAAAAATGATACACTTAGGTAAAAATACTAGAAGTAAAATAATTTCTAAAGGAATATCAGCAGGTCAAGCGGATAACACTTATAGAGGATTAGTAGATATTTCTAGAAAAGCTTCCAACTCTAGAAATTATACTCAATGTGACTCATTACTAATGGGAAATAAGTGCGGAGCACATACTGTTCCATATATTAAAAACAAAAACTTTTCGTCAACAGTTGAACACGAAGCTACAACCTCCAAAATCAATGAAGAGCAACTTTATTATTGTAATCAAAGAGGACTCAATCAAGAAGAAGCAGTAAGTTTAATAGTAAATGGTTTTTGCAAAGAAGTATTACAGCAATTGCCAATGGAGTTTGCTGTTGAGGCTCAAAAGCTGGTTGGTATTAGTCTTGAAGGGAGTGTTGGTTAATGGAAAATAGATTTCATTTAGCTATACCCGCGGGTGATTTGGATAAAGCGATAAGATTTTATTGCGATGTCTTGGGATGTGAGAGAGGAAACGCTGAATTTAAATACCCTGATGCTTGGGCAGATATAAATTTTTGGGGAAACGAATTAACGCTACATGCAACTGATCCAAATCACAAAGGTATTAGTGAAAGACACAACGTAGATATGGGAAATGTTACGGTTCCACATTTTGGAGTGCACTTAGATGCCATAACTTTTAAAAATTTAAAACAGCGTCTAATTGATAAAAATATAAAATTTATTGATCCGCCTTACATTAGGTTTAAGGGTGAGGATATAGAACAGGAAACAATGTTTTTAGCGGATCCACACGGTAACTGCATGGAAATAAAAACCATGAAGAATCCAAACACATTATTCAAAAAATAACATGAACATTGATACTAAACTAACAGAGTATAAGAATAATATAGATACGCTTAGAGCAGTCGAAAGTTTAGAAGTTTATAGATGGCTTATTTCGCTGGGTGAAAAATTAAATCATGACCCTTTAAGTAAAGAGAAAAGATCTGAAAAAAATAAAGTAAAAAGCTGCCAATTTGATTTATTTGTTGATTATGAAGACGGACGTTTCAAAGGCTGGAGCAAAGCTATGGTTTCAGCAGGTTATGCTTATATTTTAATTGATATATTTAATTCACTGGATTTACCTGAGGCAAAAAAAGTAACAGTTGATCATTTTAAAAAAATCAAAATGGATGAACTTTTGACCATGTCAAGAAAAACAGGTTTTTACGAAATGATTGAAATTATGATTGGAAAATTAAAAAATGTTAGTAATTAAAAATTTAAAAGCATCAATTAACAATAGAGAAATTCTGAAAGGACTTAATCTTAAAATTAATCCTGGAGAAGTCCATGCAATAATGGGGCCAAATGGATCGGGTAAAAGTACTTTGGCAAATGTACTATCAGGAAAAAATGGATATAAAATTTCAGGGGAAGTAAAATATTTAGGCGAAAGTCTTAACGATATACCAGTAGAAGAAAGAGCCCAAAAAGGAATATTTTTAGCTTTTCAATATCCATTAGAAATACCTGGGGTGAATACAAACAATTTTTTGAAGACCTCTTTGAATACAATTAAGAAAGCTAAAGGAGAAAAAGAAATAGACACAATTGCTTTTTTAGAATTGGTTAAAGAAAAAGCCAAAGAACTTGGTATTGATGAAAAAATACTTTCAAGACAGTTAAATGTTGGTTTTTCAGGAGGTGAAAAAAAGAAAAATGAAATTTTACAAATGAAAATTTTAGATCCTAACTTAATTATCCTAGACGAAACAGATTCTGGACTAGATATTGATGCATTAAAAATTATTTCTGATGGAGTAAATTCCTCTAGAAGTGAAAAAAAGTCTTTTCTAGTAATTACACATTATCAAAGACTTTTAGAATATATCAAACCCGATCACGTGCATGTTCTATCAGATGGTAAAATAATAAAATCGGGAACAAGCGAACTTGCTTTAGAATTAGAAAAGAAGGGCTATAAAAAACTTAATTAAATGAATGAAAATTTTAAAATCAGTTCAAGTGAGATCAAAAAAATCAAGCCGTTAAATCAGAAAGAAAAAAAAATTCGTCTAGAAAATTTGAAATTATTTAATCAACAAGGTTTTCCAAGTAGAAATCAAGAGGATTGGAAGTTTTCTGATATTAATCAAATCTTTTCAAAAAATTTCAAAAATTTAGAATCATTTAAAAATAAAATTAAGCCTAAATCTATAAATTTTATAAAAGAATTTGATCATAATCATATTTTAATGGTGAATGGAAAACTTGAAAATAGCGAATTTAAGTTTGAAGATAAAAGCAAAATCAAAATAAAAAGTTATAACGACAGCAATTTTTCTATAAATAATGAAGAAAATTCACTTATAAATTTAAATAATGCACTTTCAAACAACGGATTATTTCTGGAAGTTGCAAACAATTACAGGTTAGAAAAAGCTATAATAATTTATAATGTTTTTACTGACGATCTTAAAGACAATCTGTTAAACAATAAGAATAAAATAATACTTGGTAAAAATTCTGAACTTCACATAGTTGAGTACAATATAAACCAGTCAAAAAATAAATTTATTTATAATACAATCGAAAATATAATATTAAATGAGAACGCATCTTTAAAAACTATTAATCTACAGGCTAACCAAAACGAGGGTTTTTTTTATAAATTCTCTAAAGGCAAAATGAAATCTAATTCTTATTACTCAAGTTTTATTTTTTCATCAGGTCCAAAGTTTAATAAAATTGATGCAGAGTTTGATCTTGAAGGAGAAAATTGCGATTGCAATATAAAATCAGCATTATTTATAGATAAAGGTAAGCACCAGGAAATTAAAACTAAAATAAACCACCTTGTACCAAATTGTAAAAGTTATCAAAAAATAAAAAGCGTTGTTGATGCTGAAGGTAAAGGTGTTTATCAGGGAAAAATATATGTAAAAGATATAGCTCAAAAAACTAACGCATATCAGTTGAGTAAAGCTTTACTTTTGAGTGAAAATTCTGAGTTTAATTCAAAACCGGAATTAGAAATATATGCGGATGATGTTAAATGTTCTCATGGTTCAACCTCAGGAAGCGTTGATGAAAATTCTATTCATTATTTGATGACGAGGGGACTAAGTAAAAAACAAGCTGTTCAATTATTGGTTAACGGTTTTTTAAATGAGATAATTGGAGATATAAAAAGTAATTCAGTCAAAAAATTTATTGAAAATAAAATAGAAATACAAATTCATGGATATTAAAGAAATAAAATCAAAATTTCCTATTTTCATAAATAAGGCAAAAGGTAAAAAATTAGTTTATTTAGATAGTGCAAATTCTTCACAAAAACCCAAAGTACTTATAGATAGAATTTCTAATTTTTACTCAAAAGAATTTTCGAATGTAGGCAGAAGTATGCATTCTCTAGCTGTTACAGCAACTAATAGGTTTGAGGAAACTAGGGACCTTATAAAAAAATTTATTAACGCTAAATTTAGAGAAGAGATTATATTTACCAAGAATGCAACTGAGGGAATTAATTTGATAGCAACAACTTATGGAGAAAAATTTATAAAAGATCAGGACGAAATTATAATTACAGAATTAGAGCATCATGCAAATTATGTACCCTGGCATTTTTTAAGAAAAAGAAAAGGAGCAGTAATCAAATTTGCTGAGTGTGATAAACATGGAGAGGTAAGCATTGACTCAATAAAGAAACTAATAACTAATAAGACTAAATTAATAGCAGTAACACATGTTTCGAATGTTACTGGAACTATATTGCCATTAAATAAAATTATTGATTTAGCAAAAACTAAAAAAATTCCAGTTTTAATAGATGGATGTCAAGGAGCACCACATTTAAAATTAGATGTGCAAAAATTGGATTGTGATTTTTACGTTATGTCTTGTCATAAAATGTATGGTCCAACAGGTGTTGGTGTTCTTTATGCTAAGAAAAAATGGTTAGATGAACTCCCGCCATATCAAGGTGGAGGCGGGATGATAGACGAAGTTAAAAAAGATGATATTTCCTATCCTGAAAGTCCCACTAAATTTGAAGCAGGCACTTTGCAGACAGCTGAGATCGTAGGTTTTGCAGAGTCCATCAGGTTTATTGAAAACATTGGTATGAAAAATATCACTGAACATGAAAAAGAAATTACAGAATATGGTTTAGAAAAACTTAAAAAAAATAATTCTGTTTCAATAATTGGTGATCCAAAGGAAAGAGGTGCAATTATATCTTTTACAATTAAAGGAATTCACCCACATGACATAGCTACAATTCTAGATGACGATGGTGTTGCTATAAGAGCAGGACATCATTGTTGTCAAATATTGCACGATAAAATGGGAATACCAGCAACAGCAAGAGCTTCATTAGGAATTTACAACTCCAAAGAAGATATAGATATTTTAAATGAATCTATAAATAAATGTAACAAAGTTTTTAATAATTAAATGGATTTGAAAGAATTATATCAGGAAATTATATTGGATCACGGCAAGAATCCAAGAAATAAAAAAAAATGTAATGGTTTTAATAAAGACGCAAAAGGAAACAATCCTCTTTGTGGAGATAAAGTGCATGTTTTTTTAAAACTTAACGACGAAAAACAGGTAGAGGATATTTCGTTTGAAGGGGAAGGTTGTGCAATATCAATTGCATCCGCATCAATTATGACCGAAATAATTAAAGGAAAAGATTTTAATGTAGCTAAAAAAATTTTGGAGAACTTTATCAACATGCTTAAAGAAGGTTCAAAACCGAGCATTAATAGTTTAAGCGACAACGAAAATACAACAATTATGTCGCTCTCAGGTGTTAAGCAATTTCCAATGAGAGTAAAATGTGCTACTTTAGCTTGGCATACTTTTTTGCATGCTGCAGAAGATAATAAAAAAGTAGTAAATACAGAAAAATAAATTTATGAGTGATTTGAAAGAAAAAATTATCAAAGAGATTAAGAAAGTTTATGACCCAGAGATACCAGTTAACATTTATGAACTTGGCTTAATTTACAAAATTGATATTGATGAAAAAAATAACGTGAAAGTTGATATGACACTTACATCACCAAACTGTCCTGTTGCAGAAAGTTTGCCAAAACAAGTAGAAGAATGTATATTGAAAGTTAAGGGTGTTTCCAAAGTTAAACTTGACTTAGTGTGGGATCCACCTTGGGATAAGTCCAAAATGTCAGAAGCTGCTAAACTTGAATTAAATTTATGAGTGAACAAGTAATCAAACTAAGTGATAACGCTGCTAATAGAATAAAAGAAATTATGTCCAAAGCAGAAAGCTCTGCCATTGGTGTAAGAGTAGGTGTTAAATCTGGTGGTTGCGCAGGCATGTCTTATATAATGGAGTATGCAAAAGAAGCAAAAAAAAATGAAGAAGTTATAGAGGACAAAGGAGTTAAAGTCTTCATAGATGCTAATGCCGTTATGTACCTTCTTGGAACCGAAATGGACTATAAAACTGATAAATTTTCCTCACAATTTGTGTTTAAAAACCCTAACGAAACAGAACGTTGTGGTTGCGGAGAGTCATTTAAGGTATAAGGAATCATGAGAGACACTAAGCATTTAGAAAGCTTTGCAAGGGAAAGAGCTGAAAAAGAGAAAGAAAAATCTCTTTTCAAAAATAAGATTAAAGCTGTCAACAAAGGTGCAAATGGTACTTTTGAATACACCATTAAAGAAGGTGTTAATAAAGGTAAAATAGCTGATAGCAAAATCTTAAAAAAATGCAGCTGTTGCTAATTTAACCCTGGTAAATAGTTCTAGATAATTTTTCTATTTCTTGTTCTGATCCTGGTATCAGTTTGTAGATAAACTTATTACACTCACTATTTTTTTCTTTATTAAAAGGTTTACCGTAAACTTTATCTACATAAACGTTCATTCCTTTATTTATTTCATCATTTTTAATACCTTCTTTGTTAAGGTATTCCCGGATTACTTTGGATGCGGCTAGAGCTATCTCAATATCTTTAACCTCAACCGTATCTGCTGGTAATACAGCGGTAGCAGTGTAATGACCAAGACATTCGATGGTACTTTCTTTTTGTGCTTTAGTTATGTGACCAGCTGCAAAAGATGATATTGTTACAAAGCACACTAAGAGTATTGTTAAAAAAATTTTATTCATTTCTAACAGCTATAATACATCTGAAACTCCATTGGATGTGGAGTGTGCTCAAAATTATAAATCTCTTCATATTTAAGAGCGATGTAAGCATCTATTTGATCGTCAGTGAAAACATTACCTTGAGTTAAAAATTTTCTATCTTTATCTAAACTCTCCATAGCTTCTCTTAAAGAACCACAAACTGTTGGAATTTTTTTAACTTCAGACTCACTTAAAGCATATAAATCTTTATCTAAAGATTTACCTGGATCGATTTTATTTTTAATTCCATCAAGTCCAGCCATTAATAATGCAGAAAATGTTAAGTAAGGGTTTCCAGCTGCATCAGGGAAACGAACTTCACATCTTGCAGCTTTTTTGCTTTGAGTAATTGGAATTCTACATGATGCGGATCTGTTTCTTGCTGAGTATGCTAACAATACTGGCGCTTCAAAGCCTGGTATTAATCTTTTATAACTATTCGTAGTTGCATTAGCGAAAGCATTTATCGCTCTAGCGTGTTTTAATATTCCTCCGATGTAGTGTAATGCTGTATCAGATAAACCAGCATATTTATTTCCAGAAAATACCGCAGTACTTCCCTTCCATATTGACTGGTGACAGTGCATACCAGAACCATTATCACCTTTAACTGGTTTAGGCATAAAAGTTGCCGTCTTACCGAAAGAATGTGTAACCATGTGCACAGCGTACTTATAAAGTTGAAGATTATCTGCTTGATCAACTAATGTTCCAAAATACATTCCAAGCTCATGTTGGCTCGGAGCAACTTCATGGTGATGTTTTTCAACTTTAATTCCCATATCCTTCATTGCTTTTAAATATTCACTTCTCATATCCTGGGCACTATCAACAGGTGGAACCGGGAAATAACCACCTTTAATACCTGGTCTGTGACCCATATTTCCATTTTCATATTTTTTTCCAGTGTTATATGGACCTTCAGAGCTATCAATTTGAAATCCCGTATGATTCATATCATTTGAATATCTAACATCATCAAAAACAAAAAATTCTGGTTCTGGTCCGAAGTAAGCTTTATCTCCCACACCAGTTTTTTTTAAATATTCTTCTGCTTTTTTTGCTGTACCTCTTGGATCCCTTTCGTAAGGATCTTTTTTAATCGCATCAAGAATGTCACAAAATATATTAAGCGTATTATGCGATGTAAATGGATCTACTACTGTTCTTGATAAATCTGGTTTTAAAATCATGTCTGACTCATTAATCGCCTTCCATCCAGCAATAGACGAACCGTCAAAGAAAACTCCCTCGTTTAACATGTCTTCATCAACTATTGTTGCATCCATAGTTACATGTTGAAGTTTTCCTCTTGGATCTGTGAACCTTAGGTCTACGTATTCGATCTCTTTATCTTTAATAATCTTCTTAACTGAACTAGCACTCATAAATTCCCTTCGAATTATTTGAAAAAACGTTTTACATTACCAAATTTTTACATTTCAAGTATGCTAAAAAAATATATGGCTGCTATGCATTTTTTACATTATACAATTCCTAATTGAATGAAATTGATTAAAAATACACCAAAAATTTGGATTAAAAAATTTCCATGGAAAAAAAAATCTAGCAACAAATATTCAAGGGGTAGAGTGCTTATTCTTGGCGGTCAAAAGCACATGATCGGTGCCACTATTCTTGCTGCAGAGGCCTGTTTAAGAGTTGGTGTTGGATCGGTTAAAATTATTTGCACCAAAGAAACTATTGGAGTTTTATCTATAAAATTTCCTTCTTCTCTTAAAGTAGAAATTAATAATATCTCTTATTTAAAAACTTTTCTTAAAAAAGAAAAAAAAACGACATCAGTTGCTTTGGTAGGTCCAGGAGCAGGAAGTAACTCTAAAACAATGAAATTTACTGAGGAAATTTTAAAACATATGAAATACGTAATTTTAGATGCTGATGCCTTAAATTCATTTCAACACAAAACAAAAAAACTTCTTAAATATTTAGATAAAAACAAAATTATTACTCCTCATAAAAAAGAATTTCATAGACTTTTCCCCTCAATAAAAATGAGTTTAGATAACAAGGAAAAAGTTTTAAAATTTATAAAATTAAGCAAATCAAATATATTATTAAAAGGAAACACAACTTTTATAGGATCAAACAAAAAGATTATTAAGAATACCCACTCCTCTAGTGAACTGGCTGTAATTGGTTCAGGAGATGTTTTGGCTGGAATTATAGCAAGTTTAGTTGGAGACAATAAAATGCCAATAATTGAGGCAGCTGCAGCTGCAGCTTGGTTACATGGAGACATTGCCAGAAAATATGGTAAAGGTTTAATCTCAGAGGATTTAATTAAGGGAATTCAACCAGGCTTAAAGAGATTAGCAAAAAAATGAAAGAACCAAAAACTATAGATGTTTTATTATTAATTTTGCTAGGTGCAATTTGGGGTTCAGCTTTTTTTAATATCAAAATTGCTACATACACCTACGACCCAATTACTTTAGTTTTTGTTAGAGTATTTTTTGCACTCCTAGCTTTGATAATTTACTGCAATTACAAAAAAATTAAAATTTTGGCCTTTACAAAAGATTGGAAAATGTATGCTCTTGTAGGATTAACCAATATAACAATACCCTTTATATTGATAGCTTATGGAACCAATGTAGTTGACAGCTATCTATCAGCTATTTTAATGAGCACGACACCTTTGAGTGGAACTTTATTGGCCCATTTTTTTACAAGTAATGAAAAATTAAATTTTTTTAAATCTACTGGCGTTATAATAGGATTTTTAGGTATCGTATTTTTATTTTTTGATAAACTTGTTATTTCAGAAACCAATATTTTTTATGTAATAGTAATTCTATGTGGCTCTACTTTTTATGTGATTGGAGGAATTTTAACTTTAAAATTTCTTAAAAACAAAGGAAATGAAAATGTAACAACCTCGACAATTTTGTGGTCTTTAATCTTTCTTGCCCCTTTTTGTATTTACCAAGAACCTTGGAAAAATTTAAATCCTTCGTTAGTGTCTACTATTTCGTTAATTTATCTAGGCGTTTTTGCAACTGGAGCAGCCTGGTTACTTCGATTTCATATTTTGACTAAAGTTGGAATGGTTTTTCAAACACAAGTAGCTTATTTGATACCCATATTTGGAATTATTTTTGGATATGTAGTTATGGATGAAGAAATTACGTGGAAAGTATTAGTTTCTCTTATAATTATTATTTCAGGTATATTTATGGTAAAAAAAGGTAATAAGGGAATTCAAAATAAATAATGCCGGCAGAAAATATAACATTAAGTCTTTTATCTATAATCTCTTTAGTAAGTTTTTTTGTAGTGTTCCTAGTCAGTAAATTTTCAAATAAAATCGGAAATGGCATTTTATTAGATCAAGATTTTAATAAACCCCAGGCATTTCATAAGGATAGTGTTAGTAGAAGTGGAGGTTTAGCTGGAACAATATCGTTATCTATATTTTTTATTTTATATTATTTTCTATTTGAAAAAATTTTAATTGATTACATCGCATTGTCTTTATCAATGTTTTTAATTGGTTTTTTGGAGGATATTAAATTTAAAATAAATCCTAACTATAGATTACTATTAATGATAATTTTTTTATCATTCTTTATAATTTTTTTTTCTATCAGGGTAGGTTCGGTAGATTTAAATTTTTTAAATCTATGGATTAAAAATGATATTTTTTCAATTCTTTTTATATTACTCTGTTTCTTATTTATAATTAATGGAGCCAATCTAATTGATGGTTTTAATGGTCTTTTAACCATACATATACTAATAATTAATTCGATACTTCTTTTTTTAAATCTTGAGTATAACCAGGATCATTTATCATTAACTATAACCGCTCAAATAGTTATTTTATTATCATTTTTACTGTTTAATTTTCCAAAAGCACAAATTTTTCTTGGTGATAGCGGTTCATATTTGTTTGGTGCTTTAGTCGCTTATAATATTATTGAAACAAATAATTTAAATCCTCAAATATCCTCTTTTTTCTTTTGTATACTTTTGTTTTATTTGTTTTTTGAAGTTTTTTTCTCTTTTTTTAGAAAAATTTACTTAAAAAAATCACCTTTAAAACCAGATAGATTTCATCTTCATATGCTCTCATACTTATATTTAGAAAAATCTAAAAAATTTCAAGATTGTAATTATCTAAACTCATTGGTTATAAATATTTTTTATCTAAGTTTAATTCTACCTGCTATCTTTTTTCATGATAATGGGATAATTTGTAGGTATTGGTTTTTTTCTCTACTAGCTCTTTATATGGTATTTTACTATTTACTTTATAGTTTTGAAAAAAAGTAATAGCTGTTATAAGTTGCATAAAACAAAAAAAAGGGGCAAGTGGCGGAATTGGTATACGCGCTAGTCTTAGGAACTAGTGCCGCAAGGCTTAAGAGTTCGAGTCTCTTCTTGCCCACCAAATAACTATGAAAGTAAAAGTAAATTCAAAAAAAAATCTAAAAGCAAGTTTATCAATTTTAGTTGATAAAAAAACGATCCAAAAAAAAATGGACGATAAACTTATTGAACTTAAAGACAAAGTCCAATTAAAAGGTTTTAGACCCGGGAAAGTACCGTCACAAGTTATTAAGAACCAATTTGGAAAAGCTATTTACGGAGAAGTTATTGATGGTGTATTAAAAGAAAGCTCATCAAAAGCTTTAGAGGAAAATAAAATTAAAGTTGCAGGTCAACCAAAAATAGATTTGAAAACTTTCGGAGAAGGGAAGGATCTAGATTATACAATTGAAGTAGATATTTTACCCGATATTAGATTGAAGCCTTTAGACAAAATAAAGGCAACCTCTTATGAGATAGAGGTCGAAAAAGATTTAGTTGAAAAGAGGTTAAAAGAGATAGCAAAAAACCAACAAAATTTTTCAGAAAAAAAGATTGATGAACTTTCCGAAAAAGAAGACTTATTAATTTTTGATTATACAGCAAAAGTAGACGGAAAGGATTTTGAGGGGAATACTGGAAAAAATATTCAGATAGTATTGGGCAAAGATTTATTCATTAAAGGATTTGATCAACAACTTATTGGTGTTAAAGCAAATCAAAATAAATCGGTTCAGGTTAAATTACCTGAAAATTATCCCAAAAAGGAACTTGCAAATAAAAAAGCTAATTTTGATTGTAAAATTTTAAAAGTTAAAAAACCTATAGAAACTAAAATTGATGACGAGTTTGGAAAAAAACTAGGCGCTAAAGATTTAAATGATTTAAAAGATTTAATTAAAAAACAAATTAAAAGTCAGTATCAAAGTGCTTTAGAAACTATAACAAAAAAAAAAATTCTAGAACAAATTGACAAAGACCATGATATCGATCTGCCTCAAAATTTAATTGAACAGGAAATAAAGATTTTAACTCAAAACTTAAAAAAAGAAGATTTAGAAAAAAATAAAAAAGAAAACACAAAGCTTGCAAAATCCAGAATTAAAACTGGATTAATCTTAAATGAGATAGGAATTAAAAATAATTTAAAAGTTGACGAAAAAGAAATTCAAGGTGAAATTCAAAAACAGTTAAGAAGTATGCCTGGACAAGAAAAAATGGTTCTTGATTATTATAAAAATAATCAAAGCGCCGTAGCATCCCTAAGAGGTGCTTTGTATGAAGAAAAGGTTGTTGAACTAATTAAGACAAAAATAAAACTTGATAAAAAAAATATTAAAACCAAAGAAGCAGAAGAAATTTTAAAAAAAATTAGTGAAAATACCAAAACCTCAAAAACCACAGATACAAATAAAGAACAAAAAAAACAAAAAACCTTAAAGAAAAGAAAATAAATAGATAAAACTTTACTAAAATTGTATAAGAATGACTTATATGATTCGAAAGTTTGATGAAGAAATGAATACACTTATCCCTATGGTTGTTGAACAGACAAACAAAGGTGAAAGAGCGTATGATATTTATTCTCGATTATTAAAAGAGAGGATTGTTTTTTTAGTTGGTCCTGTGAATGACAGTGTTGCCTCACTAGTTACTGCCCAACTTTTGTTTTTAGAGTCTGAAAATCCAAAGAAAGAAATAAATTTTTATATTAATAGTCCTGGCGGATTAGTTACATCTGGACTAGGCATTTATGATACTATGCAGTATATAAAATCTCCTGTATCTACACTCTGCATTGGGCAAGCTTCGTCGATGGGTTCATTTCTTCTTGCAGCTGGAGAAAAAGGAAAAAGGTTTTCATTACCTCATTCAAGAATTATGGTTCACCAACCTTCTGCAGGTTTTCAAGGTCAAGCAACAGATATTCAAATACATGCAAAAGAAATTTTGTCCTTAAAAGAAAGACTTAATCAAATTTATTCTAAACATACCGATAAGTCTGTTAAAGAAATTGCGCAGGCACTTGAAAGAGACAAGTTTATGACTGCAGACGAGGCTAAAGATTTTGGACTTATAGACTCAGTAGTTGAAAAAAGAAAATAATACACAATATCTAGTTAACCACGCAACTTCTGCTTGCTATCGATTCATCTAACAATTAAAAATAGATTATTGATTCGTTATGTCAGATAAAAATAAAAATATTCTCTATTGTTCCTTTTGCGGTAAAAGCCAACACGAAGTTAAAAAATTAATTGCAGGACCCACCGTATTTATTTGTGACGAATGTGTTGAGCTTTGTATGGATATTATTAAAGAGGAAACCAAAAGCTCTTTATTTAAAGGTGACGAAGGAGTTCCTACGCCTAGAGAAATATGCAAAGTTCTTGATGAATATGTTATTGGACAAACTCATGCAAAAGAGGTTTTGTCCGTAGCAGTTCACAATCACTACAAAAGACTTAACCATGAGTCAAAGAACAACAAAGATTTAGAATTATCAAAATCAAACGTTTTATTAGTTGGACCTACTGGTTGCGGTAAGACTTTATTAGCACAAACTTTAGCTAGAATTTTAGACGTTCCATTCACAATGGCTGACGCAACTACTTTAACAGAAGCTGGATATGTTGGAGAAGATGTAGAAAATATAATTTTAAAATTACTGCAAGCTGCAGATTATAATGTTGAAAAGGCTCAGAGAGGAATTGTTTACATTGATGAAGTTGATAAAATTAGTAGAAAATCTGAGAACCCTTCAATCACAAGAGATGTTTCTGGTGAAGGTGTTCAGCAGGCTCTTTTAAAAATTATGGAAGGAACAATAGCAAGCGTTCCACCTCAAGGAGGTAGAAAACACCCTCAACAAGAATTTTTACAAGTTGACACAACAAATATTTTATTTATATGTGGAGGTGCCTTCGCTGGTCTAGATAAAGTCATTGAAGCAAGGGGCAAAGAGACCTCAATTGGCTTTGGTGCAAAAGTTGTGAGTAAGGATGACAAAAAAATCTCAGACCTAATAAAAAAATTAGAACCTGAGGATTTAATTAAATACGGCTTGATCCCAGAGTTTATTGGAAGAATGCCTATCGTTACTACCCTTGAAGACTTGGACGAAAAGTCTCTAATAAAAATTTTAAAAGAACCAAAAAACTCTCTAACAAAACAATACAAGAGGCTTTTTGAATTTGAGAATGTTCAACTTGAGTTTAGAGAAGATGCATTAAGCGAAATAGCTAAAAAGGCTATTAGTAAAAAGACAGGTGCAAGAGGTCTAAGATCTATAATGGAATCGATATTGCTTAAAACCATGTTTTCTTTACCTGACATGGAAAATGTCGATTCAGTCACAGTAGATAAGTCAGTTGTTAAGGGCAAAAGTGAACCTATAGTTAGTTACTCAAAAAATAAATCCACTTCTGCCGCATAAATTATCCTTGCAATAATAATTTAAGTAGCCATATTGTAGAGAAGTCATGAACTCAGAAAGCAAAAAACCACTTTTACCATTAAGGGATATAGTTATATTCCCCTCAATTGTTGTGCCTTTATTTGTTGGAAGAAAGAAATCTATCAAGGCATTAGAAGAGGTCATGAAATCTGATAAATCTGTAGTTTTAGTAACACAAAAGAATTCAGAAGTAGACGACCCAGGAGAGAAAGACATATATTCATATGGCTGCCTAAGCAAAGTTTTGCAATTGTTAAAATTACCTGACGGAACAGTTAAAGTTTTGGTCGAAGGTCTTGCTAGGGTTAAAATTCTTGAAATTGAAGATGACACAAAAAAGTTTTTATGTTGCAAGTCTCAAATAATTGAGTCAGAAAATGAAAATGAAGAGCATAAAATTTTTGCAACAAATTTAATTAAGAAGTTTGAAAAGCTATCTACTCTTAACAAAAAAGATGTATCTGATTTTACAAAAGGCCTTAAATCTCTAAAGAACGCAACACAATTGGCTGACAATATTTGCTCAAATTTAAATATTCAAATTTTTGAGAAGCAAGCTTTATTGGAAATGACCGATCTAAAGAAAAGATTAGAAAAAATTTATCAATTAATAGAAAAAGAAACAAGCGTTATCAGCATGGAAAAAAGAATAAGAGGTAGAGTTAAAAATCAAATGGAAAAAACTCAAAGAGAGTATTATTTAAATGAACAATTAAAAGCAATTCAAAAAGAATTAGGCGAGATAGAAGATGGAAAAGATGAGATATCAAATTTAAACAAATCCATTTCAAAAGCTAAAATGACAAAAGAAGCTCAAAATAAATGCTTTTCTGAATTAAAAAAACTAAAAGGTATGAGCCCTATGTCAGCAGAGGCAACAGTTGTTAGAAATTATCTAGATTGGATGGTAGATTTACCATGGAGCAATAAGAGCAAAATTATTTCTGATCTAAATACTGCTCAAAAAGTTTTAGACGAAGATCACTATGGATTGGCCAAAGTAAAAGAGAGAATAATCGAGTATCTTGCAGTACAAAAAAGAATTGAAAAATTAAAAGGCCCTATTCTATGTTTGGTCGGCCCACCTGGTGTTGGAAAAACCTCACTCGGTAAATCAATTGCAAGAGCTACTGGAAGAAAATTTGTAAGAATATCCCTTGGAGGAATTAGAGACGAGGCAGAAATAAGAGGTCACAGAAGAACTTATATTGGATCGTTGCCAGGCAAAATAATTCAAATGATGAAAAAAGCTGGTACTAGCAATCCACTATTTTTATTAGACGAGATAGATAAAGTTGGTAGCGACTATAGAGGCGATCCGTCTTCAGCACTATTAGAAGCTTTAGATCCAGAGCAAAACAAAACTTTTAACGATCATTATTTAGAAGTAGATTATGATTTATCAGATGTTCTTTTCGTCACAACAGCAAATACTTTAAATATTCTTCCACCACTATTAGACAGAATGGAAATAATTAGATTACCAGGATACACAGAAGATGAAAAAATTAATATTTCTCAAAAATTTTTAATTCCAAAACAAATGGAGGATAATGGATTAAAAAAAGAAGAATGGGAAATCAACAAGGATGTTAATAAAAAAATTATTAGAGATTATACAAGAGAGTCAGGCGTTAGAAATTTAGAAAGAGAAATCTCAAAAATCGCAAGAAAGATGGTCAAAAAAATTGACTCTAAAGAAAAAGTAAACAAAAAAATATCTGAGGATGATTTAAGTATGTATTTAGGAGTAAAGAAGTTTAACTTTGGAGAAATTGAAAAAGAAAATAAAATTGGTGTAGCTACTGGTCTTGCATGGACCGAAGTAGGCGGGGAAATTCTTAAAATTGAGTCTGTAAATATGCCAGGAAAAGGTAAAATGCAGATAACAGGTAAACTTGGTGAGGTAATGCAAGAGTCTGTTAAAGCAGCAAAATCATATGTTAGATCAAAATCTTTGGAATATGGCATCATTCCTCCATTTTTTGAGAAAAAAGACTTTCATATTCATGTTCCGGAAGGAGCCACGCCAAAAGATGGACCCTCAGCTGGTATTGCTATTACCACTTCAATTATATCCTCTATAACAGGAGTGCCTGTAAGCAAAGATGTAGCTATGACAGGCGAGGTTACTTTAAGAGGAAATGTTTTACAAATTGGAGGATTAAAAGAAAAATTATTAGCTGCGCACAGGGCGGGAATTAAAACTGTCTTGATACCCAATGAAAATAAAAAAGATCTAATAGAGATTCCAGAAATTATTAAAAAAAGTATAAACATAATACCGGTGAGTACTGTAGATGAAGTATTAAAGCATGCACTCACAAAAACTCTAAAACCTGTTAAATGGGCAGAAATTGATCAAGCTTCTGCAAAAAAAGACGAAGTCACTAGTAGACACTAACCTTTAAATATCAATCAATTTAATATAATTATTATCTTATTATTTATCTTATGAAAAAGAAGATAGTTATAATAGGAGCACTAGGTTATATTGGAACAGAGCTTTGTAAAATCTACTCTGGTGAGAGTTGGCACAACTCTGTAATTGCAATAGACAGTCGTTTTATTTCCGAAAGGGTTTCACAACTTAGAAATTGGAATATTGAATTTAATCAAGGTGGTTTACTAGATAAAAATTTTTTAAGGGAAAATCTTAAAGATGCAGATATTGTTTATCATTTAGCAGGAATTACAGATGTTGCTTATGTAAAAAAAGACTCAAACAAAGAACAAGATGAAAAAATCAAAATCACAGCCATTGAGGGAACTAGAAATGTAGTAAATTCAATTAATAATAAATGTAAACTTATTTTTCCCTCAACCCATGTCATTTATGAAGGATTAAAAAACACTAAAGAGAATATACATGAGGATGAAAAACCGTGCCCAATTCTTGCTTATTCTTCGAGTAAAGTTCAAAATGAAAACGAAATTAAATCTTCAAATAAAAACTATATAATACTGAGACTCGGTTCTGTTTATGGATACTCAACCGATACAATGAGGATAAATATAATGCCAAATTTATTTTCTAAAATTGCTTCTCAAAATGGAACTATAAACTTATTTTCCGGAGGTAAGCAGATCAAGAGCCTTGTCCCCTTAATTGATGTGGCTAGGTGCATGAAGTTTATGGCAGAAAATCCTAGACTGAATCAGGAAACTTTTAATTTAACAAAGGAGTCCATAACCGTTAAAGAAGTTGCTGAAATTTGTAAAAAAATTAATCCAAAATTATCGATCAAAGTTACTAATGATGAAACTCCAAATTTAGGTTATACGCTTTCAAATAAAAAATTAATGCAAACTGGTTTTAAGTTTCTTTATAATTTAGAAGACTCAATTAAAGAAATGATTACAAAATGGTCAAAAAAACATTTTAATGAAAATCTTGAATTTATTAAAAGAGGTGAGAAAGAATTTATAGACAAAAGAGGTAAAATAAGTAATTTTGAACTTCCAGAACCTGTAAATTTAATTGGCTATATTGAGTCTAAAAAAGGAACAGTAAGAGCAAACCATTTTCATCCCATACAAGAACAAAAAGTTCTACTAGTTAAAGGTCAATTTATAAGCATATATCAAGATTTATTAAAAAAAGATTCTATCAAGGTCACCCATGTTGTTAATGCAGGTGACCTAATCGTTACTAAGCCTAACGTTGCACACACCATGGTATTTACCGAAGACTCTGTTTTTCTCAATTTAGTTAGGGGAGAGAGAGAGCACAAAAATTATGGAATTACCCATACAATTAAACATACTTTAGTTGAGGAAGATCATAGAAAAATGCTTTTAGAGAATTATAAGCTAGAGTGTCGTTGTTGTGGAGGAAAAAAATTAAAAAGAGTTGTTTCTTTAGGATATCAACCCTTAGCAAACAATCTTTTAAATAAAAAGGACTCGAATTGTGAACTATTTCCTCTAGAAGTGAATGTGTGTGAAAATTGTTTTAATTGTCAACTTTCAATTGTTGTTAATCCAAAAAAGATGTTTACTAACTACCTATATTTATCTTCAACATCAAAATCATTTGTAAAACATTTTGAAACTGCTGCCGAGAAATATATTAAAGAACTTAAACTTTCTAACAAAAATTCATATATTATTGATGTAGGAAGTAATGATGGAGTTGCTTTAAAACCATTTAAAGATAGAAAATACAAAAATATTCTGGGTATAGAACCTGCTAAAAATTTAGCAAAACTAGCTAATAAAAATAAAATAAAGACGTTTAATGGTTTTTTAGAAACAAAAAATATTAGTAAAATTAGGAAAAATGCAGATTTAATTCTAGCCTCTAACGTATTTGCTCATTCTGATAAACTTAAAGAAATGGCTGGGTGTATGTTCAAACTTCTTAGCAAAAAGGGAGTAATAGTAATTGAGGTTCAATATTTGCTAAATACTATTCAAGACCTAACTTTTGATAACATTTACCATGAACATTATAATTATTGGTCTTTAACTTCACTAAAAAATTTCTTCGGAAATTTTGATGCAACAATCTATAAAGCAGAAAAAATAGATACACATGGTGGGTCAATTAGAATTTTTATTAAAAAAGGAAAAAATCACAAACCAGATAAAAGTATAATTAATTTATTAAAAGAAGAAGAAAGTGCTGGACTTAAAAGCTATAAAACCTATGAAGATTTTGGTAAAAAAGTTAAAGTTATAAGAGAGAATGTAAAAAAGAATATAACTAACCTTAAATCAAACGGCAAAAAATTGATAGGTTATGGATCACCTGCAAAAGCTACTACAGCTTTAAATTACTTTGGAATATCTAAAGAAATAGATTTTATTGTTGAAGACAATAAACTTAAACAAGGTAAATTTGTACCTGGGGTCAAAATACCAATTAACAGCAAGAAGAAAGTTATTAATAAAAATAATAATATGTTGGTTTTGGCATGGAATTTCTTTAAAGATATAAAAAAAAATAATAAGGATCTCTCAAATAATTTTATTAATATAAAAGACTTAGAAAATTAATTTATTTTTTTAAGTATTTTTCTGCTTCTGCTATAATATTTTCTGTTGTTTTTGGAATTTCATCGAAGTTTACTTTGTTTTCTTTTATCTCATCAACCAATCTTAATGCAGTTTCTTTTTTTTTCTCTGTCAATTTATCTTTTTGGTTTAAAATAAAATTTACAGCATCTAAAATTTCGTTAATTTTATATTTATTTTTCATTTAATATTTTATTTTCATAAAGTTTTTTAAAGAAAAGTAAACTATTTGGGTTGGCTAAAGCTTGTAAATTATCAATCTTTTCACCATGAATAGCTTTTTTTACAGACAGTTCAACAATTTTTCCACTTTTTGTTCTTGGTATATCAGGCACTTGTATAATTTTATAAGGTACGTGTTTTGGTGAGCAATTTCTTTTGATTTTATCTTTTATAAGTGAAATATTTTTTTCGTCTAATTTTTTATTAGTTTTCAATAATACAAAAAGTATTACTTTTACATCGTCTTTAAAATTTTGACCTACTACTAAACTTTCACGAATAAAATCAATATTTTCTACTTGCCTATATATTTCTGCAGTCCCAAGTCTTACACCACCAGGATTTAAAGTTGCGTCTGACCTTCCTAATATTATAAAACCATTATTTTTTGTTCGTTGTATAAAGTCTCCATGGTGCCAAATATTATAATATTTAGAAAAATAAGCTCTTTTAAATTTTTTATCATTTTTATCATTCCAAAATTTAATTGGCATTGTTGGAAAAGGTTTTTTAATAACTAGCTCACCTTTTTTGTTTCCAGTAACCTTTTTTCCATTTTCATTATAAATATCAATATCTAAACCAAGACTCTCTCCCTGAATTTCTCCAGCGTAAACTTTTGAAAATAAATTACCCAATACCAAACAACCAACAACATCAGTTCCTCCACTTATAGATGTAAGATGAACGTTTTTTTTAATGTTTTTGTAAACATACTCAAAACTTTCCTTAACTAACGGCGATCCTGTAGACGCGATAGTATTTAAATTAGATAATTTCTGGTTTTTAAAATTAAGTTTTTCTTTTTTAAGAAAATCAATATATTTTGCACTAACCCCAAATAAATTTATTTTCTCTTCCGCACAAAATTTAATCAAAATATCTTTTGTTGGATAGGTAGGGGACCCATCATATAAATATATACTCGCTCCTGTTGATAAAGCGCCGACTAACCAATTCCACATCATCCATCCAGTAGTTGTGTAATAAAATACTTTGTCATTACTTTTAACATTACAGTGCAAAGAAAATTCTTTGTTATGTTCGATTAAAACATTTCCTGCGCCATGGGTTATACATTTTGGAACACCAGTTGTACCACTTGAATAAAGTATATAAAGCGGGTGGTTAAAAGGGAATTTTTTAAAACTTTTATCAATTTTTGATTTACTAAGAATTAAGTTAAAGTCTTTTAATCTCCAATCCAATTTACTATCAAATTCATTTTCATATGGAAAAACTATTACTTCTTTAATTGATTTAATTTTTTTTAAAATCTCAGGTATTTTTTTTAAAATATTTATTTTTTTTCCATTATAAAAATAATAATCACATGTAACTAATACTTTTGGTTTTATCTGTGAAAATCGGTCTATGACACCATCAGAACCAAAATCCGGTGAACACGAAGACCATACAAGTCCGTTCTTAGAAGATGCTAAAAAAGCAATTATACTCTCTATTGAATTGGGAACATAAGCAGCGATCCTATCATTTTCTTGCATATTAA
>CACHSH010000013.1 GCA_902582475.1 uncultured Pelagibacteraceae bacterium
GAGTTACTTGGAAGAACTGCTCAACTTTCTTTTAGAATGGTTTCTGATGATGAAAATGAATTTGGTAGCGAAATTTTTATTTTAAAGGATACAAAAGAAAAAATCGTAGTTAGTAAAAGAATTATATTAACCGGAGACAATCTGGTTGATGCAAATCCTAGATATGACAACATTAATCAGGAGCCAATCGTTGCTTTTAATTTAAATAGATTAGGATCACAGAGATTTGGTCAAGCAACTAGTAAAAATATAGGAAAAAGACTTGCCATTATTCTAGATAACGAGGCAATAAGTGCTCCTGTTATAAGAGACTCTATTACTGGAGGACAGGGGACAATATCAGGTAATTTTACTTTCCAAACTGCTACTGATCTTGCGTTACTACTTAGATCTGGTGCATTACCGGCACCTTTAACTGTTGTAGAAGAAAGAACAGTAGGTCCTGATCTTGGTCAAGACTCAATTGAAGCAGGAGTTATATCTTTAATAGTAGGTTTTATTTTGGTTATATTTTTTATGTTATTTAAATATAGACTTTTTGGAATCGTTGCTAATGTTGCTCTAATTTCAAATTTACTTATGTTATTAGGATTTCTTACTCTTCTTGAGGCAACACTTACTCTTCCAGGAATTGCCGGTATTATTTTAACTGTCGGAATGGCTGTTGATGCAAATGTTTTGATTTTTGAGAGAATTAGAGAGGAATTAAGCAAAACTTCATCAAATAATATTCAGGCGTTTGATCTAGGTTTTAAGAGATCTGTTGTAACTATATTAGACGCAAATATAACAACATTAATTGCATCTATAATTTTGTTTATTTTTGGATCTGGTCCAGTCAAAGGTTTTGCTGTTACTTTATCAATAGGATTAATTACAACTCTATTTACTGCTTATTTTATTTCTAGACACTTAACTTCATTTATAGTTTTAAGAAATAGAGAAGGAAAATTTTTCATATGACAAAAAAATACAATTTTAATTTCATCTCTAAATTTAAGTTTGCCAATATAACATCCTTATTATTTGTCCTATTAAGTTTAATTTTAATTGTTTTAAAAGGATTAAATTTTGGTATAGATTTTAAAGGCGGAACTCTGATTGAATTGAGAGTTGAGTCAAATAATATTAAAATTAGCGATATTAGATCTTCATTTTCAGGAATGTATTTAGGAGACCTTAATGTAAAGGAATTTGGTAAAAAAGGTGATTATCTCGTAAAATTTGAAAAGAAAGAATTTGATAATAAAATTAATCTTAAAATAATCAAAGATAACGTTAAAAAAAATTTAGGTACCGATGTTAATTTCAGAAGAGTTGAAAACGTGGGTCCTAAAGTTAGTGCTGAACTTTTAAACTCAGGGTTACTTGCTATATCATTAGCATTAAGTGCAATGCTTTTTTATATTTGGGTAAGATTTGAATGGCAATTTAGTCTGGGATCAATAGCGGCAATTTTTCACGACGTACTAATCACTATTGGAATCTTTTCACTTTTGTCTCTGGAAATCAATTTATCTATTGTTGCTGCTGTTCTAACAATTGTTGGTTATTCAATGAATGATACTGTTGTAATTTATGATCGTATTAGAGAGAATCTCTCCAAATATTCTAGCTCAAGTATTGATGATATATCTAACACATCTATTAACGAAACATTGTCTAGAACTATAATTACATCTGTTACAACATTGCTTGCTCTAATATCAATTTTTATTTTAGGTGGTGAAATTTTAAAAGGTTTTTCATTTGCTATGATAATTGGAGTAATAATCGGTACATATTCTTCAATTTTTGTAGCTTCACCAATATTAAAATATTTAAATGTGAGTTTTAAATCTATTTCGAAAGAGGGCGAAAAAAATTAATAAAGATTTTGAGCAATTACCATTGTCATTAACATTGGTAATGAAAGTAATGTGTTAACACGAGATGTTATTACCGCAATCTTCGCATGCTTAGGTTTGTCATCAGGTGCGCATTCGACTATACCAAGAACTTTTTTTTGATTTGGCCAAATAATAAACCATACATTGAATGCCATAATTATACCTAACCACATACCAATACCAATAGCTGTATTTTTTCCACCGCTACCAATTCCAAGTATCATTGCATCATGGACATAGCCATTTAAATACGCCACAATTAAACCAGTTATTATTGTCGCTAATGCAGCCCATCTAAAATAAAACAAAACAGCAGGGGCAATAATTTTAGTAATTGCAGGTTTCTGTTCGTCTGTAAATTTAGTCATATTTGGTATTTGCACAAAATTTAAATACCATAATAATCCAATCCACATTATTCCAACCACAACATGCAAATATCTAAACAACCAACTCCAAAACAGTCTGTCAAAAGCCCAATCTCCCCCACCAAAAAAGAGTCCGACAAATAACAAAATAGCTAATATAGCTGAAAGATGAATAGTTTTAGATAAAGATTGTAGTATGTTAACCATGAGTATTTATACCATAAATAAATATTTTATGCAGTCTTTTTCATTTTACCATTTATTAAATTCTTAAGAAATTTACCCGTATAACTGCCATCAACTGTGGCTACTTTTTCTGGAGACCCTTCTGCAATCACTTTGCCACCTTCAGCACCGCCTTCGGGGCCCATATCTATTATCCAATCAGCTGTTTTTATTACATCAAGATTATGTTCAATTACTACTACGGTATTACCAGTGTTTACAAAAGCCTGTAAAATTTCTAATAGTTTTTTGATATCATGTGTATGTAAACCTGTTGTTGGTTCGTCAAGTATATAAAGGGTTCTACCAGTGGATCTCTTCGAGAGTTCTTTTGCTAGTTTAATTCTTTGGGCCTCACCGCCTGATAGAGTAGTAGCCTGTTGACCAATTTTTATATAGCCCAAACCAACGTGTTTTAATGTTAATAGTTTTGAGTAAACAGTTGGAATATTTTCAAAAAAAACACATCCCTCTTCAACTGTCATATCTAAAACCTCAGCTATATTTTTATTTTTAAATTTTATTTCTAATGTTTCTCTATTATACCGGCTTCCTTTACAAGCATCACAAGGTATATATACATCAGGTAAAAAATGCATTTCATATGTAATCACACCATCACCTTCGCATGTTTCGCACCTTCCGCCTCTAACGTTAAAAGAATATCTCCCAGGTTTATATCCGCGTGTTTTAGAATCAGGAAGATTAGCAAACCAATCTCTAATAGGACCGAACGCGCCCGTGTACGTAGCTGGATTAGATCTTGGTGTTCTTCCTATCGGAGACTGGTCAATGTCAATTACTTTATCAATTAATTCTATTCCCTTATAACCTTTAAAAGGTTTTGGTAATTTTCTAGATTTATTTTTGTTAAGGGATAAATTGAGTGCATTATATAAAGTTTGTAAAACTAAAGTTGACTTTCCGCTGCCAGATACTCCAGTGACACATGTAAATGTTCCAGTTGGTATTTTAAGGTTTGCATTTCGAAGATTATTTCCCGTAGCACCCAATATTTCTAAATATCTTCCATTTTTTGCAGTTCTTCTCTTTCTAGGTAAAGATATATATTTTTTACCAGATAAATAATTTCCAGTAATACTATTATCTGTATTTATAATATCTTTTAAATTACCTTGAGCAGTAATTTGACCCCCGTTCAAGCCTGCCTCTGGACCTAAATCAATTATATGATCTGCACTCTCCATGGTTTCTGTATCATGTTCAACAACAATCACGGTATTGCCTAAATCTCTGAGCTTTTTTAACGCTGCAATTAATTTTTTATTATCTCTTTGATGAAGACCTATTGAAGGTTCATCTAATACGTACAAAACACCAGTTAAACCAGAACCAATTTGTGAAGCTAACCTTATTCTTTGCGACTCTCCTCCAGATAATGTTCCTGACTCTCTTGAAAGAGTTAAATAATTAAGACCAACATTTAATAAAAAATTTAATCTCTCATTAATTTCCTTAAGTATATGTTGGGCAATTTTTTTCTCTCTTGAAGATAAAATATTTTCAAGGTTAGCAAACCATTTCTGTGAGTCCTCAATAGAGAATTTTGTTATTTCACTTATGTTTAATTTATTAATTTTAACACATAAGGCCTCCTCTTTGAGTCTCATACCATTACATTTTTCACAACTACTTTCGCTTTGATACTGTGCAATTTCGTCTCTTTTCCAATCACTATCTGTCTCTAAATACCTTCTTTCAAGATTATTAATTACACCTTCAAAAGTTTTTTTAGTGTCATATTTTTCGTATCCATCATCATAATAAAACTTAATTTCCTCTTCATCAGATCCATAAAGAATTATATCTTGGTATTTTTTTGGTAATTTTTTCCATTTGGTATCCAAAGAAAATTTATAATGTTTAGCAATTGATGATAATGTTTGTGCGTAATACATTGATGTTGATTTAGCCCATGGTTCAATTGCTCCGTCAGCAATTGTTTTGTTTTTATCAGATATTACTAGGTTGGGATCTACGTTTAGGTTGTGACCTATGCCCTCACATTCTTCACATGCACCAAATGGGCTATTAAATGAAAATAATCTTGGTTCAATTTCTTCAATTGTGAAACCGCTTTCAGGACAAGAAAATTTTGATGAAAATAATATACTTTCATTTTTTCTAAATTTTTTCGGTAAAGTTTCATTTTCATACTCTGCAATTAATAAACCGTTAGAAAGATTCAAAGCAGTTTCAATGCTATCAGCCAACCTATTTCCCAACTTAGAATTAAGAACTATTCTATCTACAACAATAGAGATATCGTGTTTTATTTTTTTGTTTAAATCTGGAAAATCATTTATATCGTAGTATTTTCCATCAACCTTAATTTTTTGAAAGCCTCTTTTTTTATAATTTAAAATATCTTTTTTGTACTCTCCCTTTCTTCCGCGAACTACAGGGGCAAGTAAAAAAATTGTACAATTTTTTGGTAATGCTTTAACTTTATCAACCATTTCACTCACTGATTGCGAAACAATTGGTTTTCCAGTAAATGGAGAGTAGGGAATACCAACCCTTGCAAACAGTACTCTCATGTAATCGTAAATTTCTGTGACAGTAGCAACTGTTGATCTAGGATTTTTAGGTGCATTTTTTTGTTCGATTGAAATAGCTGGGCTTAATCCCTCAATTAAATCAACGTTTGGTTTTTTCATTTTATCCAAAAATTGCCTTGCATAAGCCGATAAACTTTCCACATATCTTCTTTGACCCTCTGCATATATGGTATCAAAAGCTAACGATGACTTTCCAGAACCGGACAGTCCTGTAATAACAACAATTTTCTCTTTAGGAATCTCTAAAGAAACATTTTTTAAATTGTGTTCTTTAGCCCCTTTAATCAATATCTTTTTAAGCATAGTTTTTAACAGCCTAAATAGTTAGACCTTATATTTAATGTTAATTTATGTTATATTATCTTTTATTCACTAACAATAAACCTAAGAATTATGTCAGGAAGTTTAAATAAAGTACAAATTATAGGAAGACTGGGTGCTGATCCGGAAATCAAACAAATGGTTAACGGAAAAAACGTCGCAAGGTTAAGTGTTGCTACAAGTCAAACATGGAAAGATAAATCTAGTGGTGAGAGAAAAGAAAAAACAGAATGGCATAGAGTTGTTATCTTTAATGAGGGTTTAGTTAATATAGTTCAACAATATTTAAAAAAAGGAGCCAATATTTATCTTGAAGGACAATTGAGCACAAGGAAATGGAGAGACGAAAAATCAGGACAAGATAAATATTCTACAGAAATAGTTCTTCAAGGATATAACTCGTCATTAACAATGCTTGGTGGCAAAAATAACTCTGCAAATTCTAATGAAATGTCGCAAGAAAAAAGTTCTTTACCTAACGATCAAATGTCTCAAGATAATTCAGATCTTGATGATGAAATTCCGTTTTAATTAAATGCAAAAGTCAGAAGTAAAAAATAATTCAAATTACAAACCTATATTTGTTCATCAAGAAATGAGTTCTTCTTATCTTTCTTATGCAATGAGTGTAATTGTAAGTCGTGCTCTACCTGATGTGAGAGATGGACTTAAACCTGTTCATAGAAGAATTATTTATGCAATGTATAAAGGTGGTTATGATTGGGGCAAGCCATTTAGAAAATCTGCAAGAATTGTTGGTGATGTAATTGGTAAATACCATCCTCACGGTGACCAGGCTGTTTATGATGCATTAGTTCGTTTGGTTCAAGATTTTTCTATGAGCCTACCTTTAATTGAAGGACAGGGTAATTTTGGTTCTATAGACGGTGATCCTCCTGCAGCGATGAGGTATACTGAAACAAAACTCTCAAAGGTAGCTCAGTTTCTTACTGATGGATTAGAAAAGAATACAGTTGATTATAGAAATAATTATGATGAGACAGAGAGAGAGCCAACAGTTTTACCATCCCAGTATCCAAATCTTTTAGTAAATGGAGCTGGAGGTATAGCGGTAGGTATGGCCACAAGTATTCCTCCTCATAATTTAGGAGAAATAATTGATGGAACAATTGGTTATATAAAAAATAATGATATTACCATATCGCAATTAATGAAATTTATTCCTGGGCCAGATTTTCCTACAGGAGGTTTAATTATTGGAAGAGATATAATTAAACAAGGATACAATAAAGGTAGAGGTTCATTTAAAATTAGAGGTGAAATAGAGGAGGAAAGCCTAAAAAATGGCAAATCAAGATTAGTTATAAAATCAATTCCATATCAAATTAACAAATCAGTTTTAAATGAAAGAATAGCTGATCTTTCAAGACAAAAAAAAATTGAAGGAGTAAGTGATATTAGGGATGAGTCAAATAGAGACGGTATTAGAGTTGTAATTGATTTAAGAAGAGGCGTTGAACCAGAAACTATTAGAAGGCAGCTTTATAAACTTACAAGTATAGAGTCATCTTTTGGTTTTAATACATTAGCTATCGTAGATGGAAAACCAAAAATTTTAAATTTAAAGGAATTTATTTCTCAATTTGTAACTTTTCGTGAAAAGACAGTTTTAAGAAGAATAAGGTTTGATTTACAAAAAACTGAAGAAAGGGCACATATTTTAATAGGTATAGCTACTGCTGTTGAAAGCATAGACTCGATTATTAAAATTATTAAAAATTCAAAAGATACCGATACAGCAAAAAAAAACTTATTAAATAAAAAATGGCCGATTAAAAAAAGCTCTAAGCTGGTCTCTTTAATTGAAAAGAAACAAAATATATCCAAGTACCAACTTAGTGAAATTCAAGTAAATTCTATCCTAGAATTAAAACTACAAAAACTTACTGCTTTTGGAATTAACGAAATTGAAAATGAGATTAAAAAACTATCTGAACTTATTATTTATTATAATAAAATTATAAAATCTAAAAAAGAATTGTTTACTTTAATAACAAAAGAACTCGAAGAAATTAAGTCTAAATTTTCTGTTAAGAGAAGAACCAAAATAATAGATACCGTATTAAATTATAATATTGAAGAAACTATCCAGAAAGAAGCTGTTGTTATTAATATTACAAATCAAGGTTATATAAAAAGAGGTTCATTATCTTCTGTCAAAACTCAAAAAAGAGGAGGGAAAGGAAAAACCGGTATTACGACAAGAGAGGAAGATTTTGTAGTTAGAATATTATCAGGTAATTCTCATAGTCAGGTTCTTTTCTTTTCTTCACAAGGACTTGCATATAAATTAAAGGCATGGAAAATACCTAAAGGAAGCCTCTCCTCGAAAGGAAAATCTCTTTTTAATTTATTACCACTTAAAAATAACCAGTCAATTACATCAACATTATTGTTGCCAGAAAATGAGGATGAATGGAAAAATCTTTATGTGGTTTTTGCGACCGCTAAAGGTAAAATTAGGAAAAATTCTTTGGTTGATTTTTTAAATGTAAACGCGAGCGGGAAAATAGCAATGAAACTTGATGAAAACGATAAAATTATTGGTGTTGAGAAATGTAAAGAAAATCAAGACATAGTATTAGGCACAAGATTTGGAAAATGCATAAGATTTATGTCAAAAAAATTAAGGTTATTTAAGGGAAGATCGTCAAAAGGTATAAGAGGTATAAATTTACCTGAAAACGATAGTGTTATGTCTTTATCAGTTATAGATGGCTCTAAGGTCTCTACGGAATTATCAAAGAAAAACGGTTCTAACAAACCACCTCACAGCGAATATGTTCTTTCGATTACGGAAAATGGATATGGAAAAAGAAGCTCACTTACTGACTTTAGGGTCACAAATAGAGGCGGCAAAGGAATTATAGGTATTGTTAACTCAAAAAGAAACGGTAATGTTACTTCAAATATAATTGTATCTGACAAAGACCAAATTATATTATCAACTGATAAAGGTAGAGTTATTCGGGTCCAGGTAAAAGAAATTAGAATTGCTGGTAGAAATACTCAAGGTGTAAGAATTATTAAATTATCTGGTGAAGAAAAAGTTGTTTCTGCTATAAAGATAGAAGATAATATTGATTAATAATGTCTAAAACAGCAATTTACCCAGGTACATTTGATCCTATTACATTTGGACACATAGATGTAATAAAAAAATCTTTAAAGATAGTAGACAAATTAATAGTAGCTACAACTGACAATATTGAGAAAGATTACCTTTTTTCAATCGATGAAAGAATGGATATATTAAAAAAATCTTTATTTAAAGATTTAAGATTTAATAAAAATAAAATAAAGATAATTGCTTTTGACGATTTGACTGTAAAAATTTGTAAAAAATATAATGCTTCAATTATAATAAGAGGACTAAGAGCAGTTTCAGATTTTGAGTATGAATTTCAATTAGCGGGAATGAATAAGAAACTTGATAAAAATATAGAAACAATCTTTCTTATGTCAGATATTGAAAACGAAATAATCTCATCTAAATTTATTAAAGAAATAGGAAAACTTAGAGGAGATCTTAAAAAATTTGCCACTAAATCTGTTATTAAAGCCATAAAAGCTAAATTTTCGTGAATAAAATTTATATATTATGTATTATAAGCTTCTTATTATTTATGAATACTTCTGCTGCAAACGATAAAATGATTTTAAAACTTGAAACTGGAAATGTTGAAATTGAATTATATCCTGACGTTGCTCCAGCTCATGTTAAAAGGATTAAAGCTCTCGCTAAAAACAAGGAATATGATGGAGTAGTTTTTCATAGAGTTATAAGTGGATTTATGGCACAAACAGGTGACGTTCAATTTGGTAATTCAAAAAAATTTAATTCCAAACTTGTTGGTACAGGCGGATCTTCTTTGCCAGATTTAAAAGCAGAATTTAGCAACCTTCCTCATGAAAGAGGAACCTTATCAATGGCAAGATCAATGAATCCAAATAGTGCAAATAGTCAATTTTTTATATGTTTCGATGCAGCACCCCATCTGGATAGACAATATACTATTTTTGGCAAAGTGGTTAAAGGAATGGAGTTGATCGATAAAATTAAAAAGGGTAATGATCCAAACGGATCAGTTGAAAATCCAGACAAAATAATTAGTTTTTCTGAAATTAAATAGATTAATGGATTCAAAAAAAGTTTTTTTTGAATTAATCAAAACCCACAATCAAGCAAGGCTAGGTCAAATTAAAACATGGCGTGGTTTAATTGATACTCCTGCATTTATGCCTGTAGGGACACAGGGTACTGTTAAAAGTATATTTGTTGATGATATTTTAATGACCAATTCACAAATAATTTTAGGAAATACTTATCATTTATTTTTAAGACCAGGATTGGATATATTAAATAATTTTGGAGGTCTTCACCAATTTATGAATTGGCACAAACCTATTTTAACCGACTCTGGTGGATTTCAAATAATGTCTTTATCTAAGTTTAGAAAAATTGATAAAGATAAGGGTGCTATTTTCTCATCACATTTAGACGGTAAAAAAATTGAGCTTAGCCCAGAAAAAAGTATTCAAATACAAAAAACAATTAACTCAGATATATTAATGGTTTTAGATGAATGTCCAAAACTTACAAATGACAAAAAGTTAATCGCTGGGGCTATAGATGTTTCAACAAATTGGGCGAAAAGATCTAAAATAGAATTTAATAATGCTAAAAACAAATCTCTATTTGGAATTATTCAAGGTGGGTTATTTAATGATTTAAGAATTGAAAGTTTGGAAAAATTGTTAGAAATTGATTTTGATGGGTATGCATTAGGAGGTTTGGCCGTAGGTGAAAAACAGCACGAAATGTTTAAGGTATTAGACAGTATAACAAATAAAATGCCAAAAAATAAACCGAGGTATCTCATGGGTGTTGGAACTCCATCTGATATTTTGGGTGCAGTAAAATCAGGTATTGATATGTTTGATTGTGTATTACCTACTAGATCAGGAAGAACAGGCCTTGCTTTTACCTGGGATGGAAAAGTTAATATAAGAAATTCAAAATATAAAAAAGATTTAAATCCGCTTGATAAAAATACAACTTTGAGAAGTTTAAATAAATATTCAAAAAGTTATCTTAATCATTTAATTAACACCAATGAAATATTAGCTTCAATGTTAATTTCTTTACATAACATAAATTTTTATCAAGAATTTATGAAAAAAATTAGATCTTCAATAAAAGACGGGTCATTTGAAGACTTTTATAGAGAAAATATTTTTAAATTTAATTAATATTAGGTTGCTATTTTTAAACCACATTCACTTGTAGTTTTTTTTAAATAATTAAAACCAATTTTAGCATATTCAAATGGGTTTGCTTTTCTTGGGTCTTGCTCTGCTTCAACTACAAGCCAACCATTGTATTTGTTTCTTACTAACTCGTAGAAAATAGGTTTATAATCAATACAACCATCCCCTGGAACAGTAAATGCTCCCTCCAAAAAAGCATGCCTGAAGCTTAGGTCTTCAGCTAATGATTTTTTTAAAACTTTTTCTCTCATATCCTTGCAGTGAACATGAGCAATTTTCTCCTTAAAATCTTTAATTATCTTCAATGAATTACCACCGGCAAATAGCATATGACCAGTGTCTATAGTTAATTTAACAGCGTCGTTGGTATCAGTCATTAATCTTTCTGTGTCCTCATGTGATTGTATTATAGTTCCCATATGGTGATGATAAGCCAATGGCATATTTTCACCTTCTAATCTTTTTCCAATTTCATTAATTTTTTCACAGAATTTTTTCCAATCGTCTTGATCAAGTCTAGGTCTTTTTGATAGCGGTTTTTTCTCATCAGCCTGAATTGAATCCGTTACCTCAGCAAAAACTATACAGGGCGCGTTACAATCTTTAAATAAATCTAATTGAGTTCTAATATTTTCCATTTCTTCTTTCACTGTCCTTTTTAATAGGTTGGCTCCATACCAACCTGAACATAAATTAATATTGTGCTTGTTTAATATAGGTAATAATTCTTTTGAAGTTTTAGGGAATTTTCCGCCAGACTCAATTCCAGTAAATCCAGCGCGACTAGCTTCAGATAAACAAGTTTCTAATGATGTATCACCGCCTAACTCTGGCATATCATCATTACTCCACGCTATTGGTGCTATTCCTAATTTTACTGACATATTTTTTTAATTTGTTAGAATAAAGGTTAAAATCATCAGTTTAAACAAAAAAGTGATTAATTAATGAAAAAAAATGTTGCATTATTTGGTTTAGGTAGAATAGGGGTGATGCACGCAAAAAACATTGTACTAAATTCTAAATTAAAGCTTAAGTATGTATACGATATAAATAAAAAAATCTCTAAAATTTATTCAAAAAAACTTAAATGTATTAATTTAAAAAACCCGTCAAAAGCGTTTTCCGATAAAACGATAGATATAATTTTTATATCTTCGACAACTGCTACACATATACCTCTTATAACTAAATCCGTTAAGAACAAGAAGATAGTTTTTTGTGAAAAGCCTTTAGATTTAAATATTAATAAAGTAATAAAATGTAAAAAATATATAAATAAATACAGACCTAAAATACAGTTAGGTTTTAATAGACGTTACGATCCTGGTCATTATGCATTAAAAAAATCCTTATTAATGGGAAAAATTGGAAAATTAGAGAAAATTATTATTACAAGCAGAGATCCAGCCCCTCCATCTTTTAAGTACTTGAAAAGTTCAGGTGGAATATTTAGAGACATGACAATACATGATTTTGACATGGTTCGTTTTTATCTTGGTAATGACGAAATTAAAGAAATTTATGCAACAGCGTCAAATATTTCAAATACAAGATTTAATAATATTAAAGATTATGAATTAGCAACCTGTCTAATCAAATCTAAAAAAGGGGTCATTTGCACTATTAATAATTCACGACATTACAAATATGGCTATGATCAAAGAATTGAGATTTTTGGTAGTAAAGGTTGTTTAATATCTAAAAATAAAAAGAAATATAATTTTTTTATTGATAGATATAAAACTGCATACAAATTACAACTTCAAGATCTTGTTAATCTTGCTTACAAAAATAAAAAACCTAGAGCATCATTTGTTGATGGTGAAAAAGCTCTTCTTCTTGCTAACGCCGCATATAAATCTTTATTAAATAAAAAAGTTATTAAAATCAGATAGTTTTTTAAAACCTGGGGTTGAAAAGAAAAAATCACTATCTTTTCTTTTAAGTTTTTTTTTGTTTAAATAAAAAATATTAATTAATTAATATTAACAACAAAAGAGGGAAAAATGAGAAAAATATATTTAACTATATTGGCTTTTCTTTCGTGGGCAGCAATGTCAGTAGCATCTTTTGCTATTGATGTAATAGTTGTTTCACATGGACAAGCTAACGATCCTTTCTGGTCGGTTGCTAAAAATGGAGTTGACTCTGCTTGCAAAGATATGAAAATTAAATGTAAGTACACAGCTCCAGGTACTTTCGACATGGTTGAAATGGCAAAACTAATTGATAATGCTGTTTCACAAAAACCTAAAGGAATTGTTATCACTTTACCTGATGCTGCAGCTCTAGGAAAATCAGTAAAAGCTGCAATTGCTGCTGGAATTCCAGTAGTATCAATGAACTCTGGTTCTGACGACTTCGCTAAATTAGGTATTAGCGCTCACGTTGGTCAAACTGAGTTTGAAGCAGGTGTAGGTGGTGGTCAAAAAATGAAAGCTGCAGGCGGTAAAAAAGCTCTTTGCGTTAACCACGAAGTAGGTAACGTAGCACTTGATAGAAGATGTGCAGGTTTCAAAAAAGGTTTTGGAGGTTCAGTAGAAATACTTGGTACTTCTAATGACCCAACAGAAATTCAAAAAGCTGTTGCTGCTAAATTAGGTGGTGTTGACACTATTCTTACTTTAGGCGCAGGACTTTCTGGTGAAGCTGCTTTAAAAGCATTAAAATCTGCTGGAAAAGTTGGCTCAATAAAACTTGGAACATTTGATATGTCTCCAGGTATGTTAAAGGCTGCGGCTGCAGGAGAAGTTGAGTTTTTAATTGACCAACAACAATATCTTCAAGGATATTTGCCTATTGCAATTTTTGCTCAGTATATGAGATGGGGAACAATGCCAGCTGGTGTTGTTATGACGGGACCTGGTTTCGTTACTCCAGATAATGCTAGCAAAGTAATTAAGTGGGCAGCACAAGGTTATAGATAAAAATCTTTAAAGAGGGGCCTGGTGAAAACCAGGCCCTTTTTTTTAAAAAAAAATTAAATTATGTCGACCAAGTCTAAAAGTATTCAAAATAAATCTAAAGATGAAAGGTTAAGAAAAGTTTCTAAACTAAAAGTATTGTTGAATAGGCCAGAGTTAGGCGCATTAGGTGGTTCAATATTAGTATTTATTTTTTTCGGAATTATAGCTGGCGATACCGGTATGTTTAGCGCATATGGAACTATAAATTTTTTAGAAGTATCGGCTAACCTAGGGATTATTGCGGTTGCCGCTGCTTTACTAATGATTGGTGGAGAATTTGATTTGTCTGTTGGATCAATGATTGGTTTCGCTGGAATTTGTATAGCTATACCAGCAATATATTGGGGTTGGCCGCTTTGGATGAGTATTTTATTTGCCTTTTCTATGGCTGTTTTAGTTGGTTATGCTAATGGAATTTTAGTAGTAAGAACAGGTCTTCCATCTTTCATTGTTACGCTAGCAATGTTGTTTATTTTAAGAGGTGCAACTTTAGCTATAACAAGATTAATTACGGGAAGAACACAAGTTCCAGGATTAAGAGTTTTAGTAGAGGATGATCCAATAGCATGGATTTTTTCTGCAGATGCTTTTCAGTTTATTTTTACCTGGCTCGGATCATTGGGTTTAATTGAATTAAGACAAGATGGCACTCCTTTAGCAACGGGAATTCCTGCTTCTGTTATATGGTGGATTGCTATGACAATTTTTGCAACATGGTTACTTATGAAAACTAGATATGGAAATTGGATATTTGCATCCGGTGGGGATAAACTCGGTGCAAGAAATGTAGGAGTTCCAGTAGGTAAGGTTAAAATAAGTTTATTTATTGGTACCGCTGTTGCTGCTACCATTTACGCTTGCGTTCAAGTTTTGGATGCAGGATCAGCCGATACAATGAGAGGTTTTTTAAAAGAGTTAGAAGCAATTGTTGCTGCAGTTGTAGGTGGTTGTTTGTTAACCGGAGGGTATGGTTCAGCAATAGGAGCGGCTTTTGGAGCCTTGATATTTGGAACAGTTTCTATGGGAATTTATTATACAGATGTTGATACCGACTGGTTCAAAGTTTTTCTAGGTGTGATGATGCTGATAGCTGTAATATTTAATAATTATATAAGAAGAAGGGTTACAGAAAATAAATAAATGTCTGATAATTTAATAGAATTTAATAATATAAGTAAATTTTTCGGATCTGTTATTGCTTTAAAGGATGTAACTATGCACATTAAAAGAGGTCAAATAATGTGTTTACTCGGCGACAATGGAGCTGGAAAGTCTACGTTAATAAAAACTTTATCTGGTGTCCACAAACCTGACGAAGGTGAGATTATAGTTGAGGGAAAAAAAACTATTTTTGACTCACCTAGAGACGCGCTGGACATGGGTATTGCTACAGTCTATCAAGATCTAGCTTTAGTGTCTTTGATGAGTGTAACAAGAAATTTTTTTATGGGAAGAGAACCTACTAAAGGTTTTGGTCCATTCAAAACTTTCGATATAAATAGAGCAAATGCTATAGCCTCTGAAAGAATGGGTCAAATTGGAATTGATGTCAGAGATCCATCACAAGCAGTGGGTACTATGTCTGGTGGTGAAAGACAATGTCTGGCCATATCCAGAGCGATATATTTTGGGGCAAAAGTGTTAATATTAGATGAACCAACATCCGCTTTAGGTGTTCATCAAGCCTCTGTAGTTTTAAAATACATTGTTAAAGCCGCAGCCTCTGGTTTAGGTGTTATTTTAATCACACACAATGTTCATCATGCTTACCCTGTTGGAAATAGTTTTACCATTTTGAACAGAGGAAAAAGTATGGGTACTTTTGACAAAAAGAATTTATCTAGAGAAAAACTGTTAGGTATGATGGCAGGTGGAGAAGAACTTGATAAACTTGAAGTCGAATTAAAAGAAATTGACAGAATTGCTAAAAATTAATGCAAATTGGGATAGATTTAGGTGCAACTAAAATCGAGTCGGTTCTTTTGGATGACAATGGTTCTGAACTCCACAGAAGTAGAAAAGAATCACCTAAAGATTATAAAGAAACATTAAATTCAATTACAGATTCTGTAAAAATAATTGAGAATAAGTTTAAAAAGAATTTAAATGTTGGTGTGTGTCATCCAGGTTCAACAAATTTAGATACCGGTCTTATTCAAAACGCTTATAATTCTCCTTGGTTAAATAATATGAAATTTTCAGATGATATTTCTAAAAGTTTAAATAGAAAAGTTCTATGTGAAAATGATGCTAATTGTTTTGCATTGTCAGAAGCTTTTGATGGTTCAGCACAACATTATAAAATAGTTTTTGGAATAATATTAGGATCAGGATGTGGTGGCGGATTAGTTATAGATAAAAAAATTTTAGTTGGGCCAAATGCATTTGCTGGAGAATGGGGCCATGTTCCTATTGGAAAATCTAAAAAAGACCATAACATTGAGGAGTTTATTTCAGGAAAAGGTTTAGAGAGACAATATTTGGCTAAATTTAAAAAAAAACTTGTTGCAAAAGATATATTTAAAAAATCTAGAGAAAATTTACCAGATGAAAAATTAATTGTAGATGAATTTAATAATAAATTAGGTTTAAGTTTATCACTTATAATAAATATTATTGATCCTGATGCAATTGTTTTTGGAGGTGGTGTATCTAACGAAATTAAATCTCTTGAAGAGATTAAAATAATCACAGAAAAATACTTGTCAGAATTTAATAATATTAAAAAGGTAAATCTTAAAACAGTTTTTTTGAAACCCAAATATGGTGATGCTAGTGGAGTTAGAGGAGCAGCAATTTTGAATAGACAAAATCTTATTTGAGTATTTTACGTATTTCAGTTGAAGAAAACTTTTTAGGTATACTACAAGAGGATTTTATATTAATCCTTTTTCTTTTTTTAGCGGCTATCATGATCGATGTAATAATATCCAATACATGAAAAGATAAATCTCCATTACATCTATGCTTTTTATTTTTTTGAATACAATATGCCATTTCAGCTAAACCTACACCTCTGTAATTTGCATTTATGGGAGATTCATTTGCTCTAAGACTTTTCTGTCTAATATTAATTTTGCCTAAATGCATTTTATTTGTTTTATGTTCTTTCCAAGCTCCTCCAAGTTTTTTGCACGTATAAACCGAACCCCCAAACATGTTTGGGTCTGGTACAAGCATTGAACCTTTACTTCCATATAGTTCAATATGATTTCTGTGATGAGCTATTACATCAAAAGATAGAGTAAATCTTATTATCGCTCCACTGTTAAAAAAAATAGTTCCTAAATATGTGGTCGGACACAAAACTTTTATTGATTTACCTTTTCTTGGTCCAATACCAATTATCCTCTTTTTTTTGTTCCACATAAAGCTTCCCCAAACCTGTTTTGCTGGTCCTAATAAGTTTACTAGTGCAGTTAAATAATAAGGTCCCATATCAATAACAGGACCGCCTTCTTTTTTTGCAAACCACGGTTCAGGATTTGGATGATAAGACTGAACACCAGGGTAAGCAAAAATAATATTTCCTAAATTAATTTTGCCAATAAAATTTTTCTCTAATATTTCTTTTGATTTTTGATTTCCACCACCAAGAAATGTATCTGGAGCATTGCCAATATAAAGTCTTTTTCTTTTTGAGATTTTTAATAACTCTTTTCCATCTTTTAAATTAATCGCCATTGGTTTTTCCGTATACACATGCTTATTATTTAGAAGAGCTTTTTTTGAAACCTCAAAATGTGCTTTAGGAACTGTAAGATTTAGTATTATTTCAATTTCCTTATCTTTAAGTAAATTTTTCACGCTTAGAGCTTTTATTTTATAAATTAAAGCGCATTTTTTTGCTGCTAGATGATTTATATCTGCACATTTTATAATTCTGAAATTATTAAAATATTTATGAGCTCTAAAATAAGTTTCGGCTATATGTCCACAACCTATAAGACCAACTTTAAAAACCTTAGCCATTTAAATTAAACACCCTGTCTTTGTTTAGATTTACCTTGCAGATGTTCTTTTAGAGCTCTTTCATTTTCTTTAGTAGATGGTTTAGTTAAAGTTGGACTTTCCCAAAATGCTGAGCCCTCTAACCATTGATATCCATCAGTTTTGATTGATATTACATAAGTTGATTTTGATTTTTTAGCTCGTATAAAAGCTTGTTCAAGTTCGCTTATAGAATTTACATTTTCACCAACTGCACCTAAACTTTCAGCATGTTTAGCAAAATCAATTTTTTTAATATTCTTTACTTTCGAGCTCTCAAATAAACAGTTAAATTCCTTACCGCCTTTGTAAAGTTGTAATCTGTTAATAACAGCATGGCCTCCATTATCGCAAACAACTATAATTAATTTATGATTTGTCAAAATTGAACTATAAATATCTGAATTGTAGAGCAGGTATGATCCGTCACCAACAAAAGCTATGACTTCTTTTTCTGGATTTGCCATTTTTATACCTAAGGCTCCAGAGATTTCATAGCTCATGCAACTAAAACCCCATTCAGTTTCGTGAGTATTCAATTCTCGTGGTCTCCACACCTGTAAAACTTCTCCAACCAATCCTCCAGCAGCTGTAACAGCAATATCAGACGGATCTGATTTTCTATAAACTGCACCCGCAACATGTGCATAAGATGGTAATTTTTGATTTGTTGGACCACTCTCTTTATCAAGGTAATTATTCCAAGAGTTAACAGCGCTTCTTGATTTTTTATACCAATCATCCGATGCTTTCCAACTTCCTAAGGCAACAGTTAAATCTTGAATACAAACTTTCGCATCACCTACCATAGATTGAGCCATATGCTTATTAGCATCAAATCTTGATACATTTATTGAAACTAATTTAAAATTTGGATTTTCAAAATTTGTCCATGATCCAGTTGTGAAATCAGCCAATTTTGTTCCAATAGCAATAGCTAAATCTGTTTTTTTCATAAAATCATTTGGAGCCTTTCCACCGAAACCACCAATAGCACCTAAAAAGTATGGATCATCTTTTTTCATAGTTGAATATCCCATTACAGTTTGTGCTGTAGGAATATTATGTTTTTTTGCAAATTGACTTAATTCTTTCATTGCATCAGAATAAAAAATTCCTCCTCCTGAAATAATTATTGGATTTTTTGATTTTTTTATTAATTCTGCTGCTTGTTTTATTTGATAATCGTCAGGTTTAGGTCTTCTAATTGTATGAATTTTCTCATTAAAAAATTCTTCTGGATAATCAAAAGTTTCGCCCTGAACATCTTGAGATAAAGAAATACACGCAGGTCCACAATCTGCGGGATCTATCATTGTTTGAATAGCTTGTGGAAATGTTTGAAGTATTTGTTCTGGTCTAGTGATTCTATCAAAGTATCGAGTTACATATTTAAAAGCATCATTTTGCGTTATGTTTGGATTATTAAAATGTTCAACTTGTTGTAATACAGGATCAGGCATTCTGTTAGCGTAAGTATCTCCTGGTAAAAAAAGAATAGGCAATCGATTACTCATAGCAACAGCTGCAGCTGTAAGCATGTTTGTTGAGCCTGGGCCAACAGAACTTGTTGCCACAAAAATTTGTCTTCTTCTTTTAGCTCTTGAAAAAGCAATACCTGTTAAAGCCATATTCTGTTCATGATGGCCTCTCCAAGTAGGAAGTTCTTTTTTATTTTCTTCTAAAGCCTGTCCTAAACAAGCTACATTTCCATGACCAAAAATTCCAAATGCACCTGCAAACAGGGGTAATTTTTTACCGTTAACTAATATTTTCTGTGATATTAGATACTTAACAATAGCATGTGCACAAGTTAGTTGAATTTTTTTCATAAATTAATTAAAGTGAACCCTAAGAAATATTGTAGTTTTAAGCAATAAAAATTTAAAAATGTACTCTAAATTTGGTCAATTCATACACGGTAAATGGCAGCCCTCTGAAAAAAATGAAACTTACGATGTCATAAATCCAGCTACAGAGGACGTAATTGGAAAAGCATCAAAAGCTACAAAAGCAGATGTTGCAAAAGCATTAAAATCAGCTGAAGAAGGCTTTAAGGTTTGGAAGAAAACTCCGCCATGGCAGAGATCTTATAAAATTAGAAAAATTGCAGACCTCATGCGAGAAAGAAAAAAAGAACTTGCAAAGTGGTTAGCTCTTGAGGTTGGAAAACCATTAGTTGAAGGCGAAGGTGAAGTAGGAGGTGGAGCAGATATCTTTGAATGGAATTCTGAAGAAACTAAAAGAATATTCGGACAAACTGTTGAAAGTAGATTTGAAAATACAAGAGTACAGGTCAATTACCAACCAGTGGGAGTTGTTGCGGCATTAATCCCATGGAACTTTCCAATTATTTTAGCTTCTCGAAAAATTTCAACAGCATTAGCTGCGGGCTGTTCTGTTATTGTAAAACCTGACGTAATAACACCTGGAGCTGTAATGGAGTTAATGAATATAATTAATGATGCTGGAATTCCTCCGGGAGTTGTTAATCTTTTATCTGGAGATCCAGAAGAGGTGTCTAATGAATTAATTTCATCAAACATTATTAAAAAGGTTTCAATCACAGGATCTACTAGAGTAGGAAAATTAATATTAAAAAAAGCAGCTGATAAAGTTCAAAGAGTTACAATGGAACTTAGTGGTCATGCTCCTTTTATAGTGTTTGAAGACTCAAATATCGAAAAAGTTACTGATATGGCAATTACATCGAAATATAGAAATAATGGACAGGTTTGTATTTCACCAAGTAGATTTTATATACATGAAAGTAAAAAAAATGAATTTGCAAAAACTTTTATTGAAAAAACAAAAAAACTTAAATTAGGTGACGGAATGAAAGAAGGTGTTCATCTTGGACCTATTACAACTAAAAAAAGATTAGAAGAAATTGAAAAATTAGTTGAAAAGACTAAAAAGGAAGGCGGCAAAGTACTATACGGTGGTAAAAGGCCGTCTGGTTTTAATAAAGGATATTTTTATGAGCCAACTATAATTGATGGTATTAAAGATGATTTTACTGTAATGACAGAAGAGCCCTTTGGGCCAATAACAGCTATTACTACTTTTAAAGATTTTGATGAAGTTATTAAAAGAGCAAACAATCATGATTGTGGCCTAGCTGGATATATTTGTACAAATTCAATGGAAAAAGCATTTAAAGCTTCAGAGCAATTAGAAACAGGAGTCGTTGCAGTAAATACTCCGGTAGTAGCAACTGCAGAAACGCCATTCGGTGGTATCAAGCAAACGGGGTACGGCCGAGAAGGTGGTTCTGTTGGGATAAAAGATTATTTAAATATTAAATATACGCACCTAGGCCTATCTGGTTAGTTAATGAGAAAAAATAAGCTTAAAAAAATTTTTTCTGAGGGTAAAGCTGTAATAAACGGTTGGCTTCAAATACCAAATTCATTTTCTGCTGAAGTGATGGCAAATCAAGGGTGGGATTCTTTAACCATTGATATGCAACACGGAGTCGTAGACTACCCAAATGCACTACAAATGCTTCAAGCAATTTCAACAACTGATGTAGTTCCAATGGCAAGAGTAAATTGGAATGAACCTGGACAAATCATGAAAATATTAGATGCTGGATCTTATGGAGTTATATGTCCAATGGTTAGCAATAGAAAAGAAGCTGAAAATTTTGTTAAAGCCTGTCTATATCCACCAAAAGGGTACAGAAGCTTTGGACCAATAAGAGGTCTTTTGTATGGTGGCGCGGATTACGGTAAGCACGCAAATGATGAGTTATTAAAGTTTGCCATGATTGAAACTAAGGAAGCACTTGAAAATTTAGACTCTATAATGACCACTCCTGGCCTTAATGGAATTTATATTGGTCCAGCTGATTTAAGTTTAGCTATTGGTGTAGAACCAAGTTTTGATAAACCAGAAGGTGACAAGGTTTATGACACAATTATGAAAATACTAGAACATGCAAAAAAAAATAACATAATTGCCGGAATTCATAATATGAAGGCTGAATACGCCCAGAAAATGATAGACAAGGGTTTTCAATTAGTAACAGTTGGTTCTGACCAGAGGTTTATGTCTGGTGGTGCAAAAGAAGCTGTAAGTAAATTTAAAAAGATAGATAAAAAGGAAGCCAAGGGATATTAATTTCAATGCAGAACAATATTGCTGTTTTGTTACCTTACAAAGATCAATTCATTAAAGATAATGCTGGGTCAGCCTCTATTTGGGTTAAAGATTTTTCAAAAGAAAGTAAGCTTAAAAAAAACACAACAATATTTGGGTATACACCAAATGTAAGTAAAACTTTTGATAACTTTAAATATGTCAATTTAAAATTTTCAAATTTTGGAGTTCAAAGTAAAAACCTAAAATATGTCAATAAATTCATCGATGTATTAAATAGAAAAAAATTTTCTCTCATCGAAATTCATAATAGACCTTCCTATATTCTTCATATCGAAAAGAATTTACCTAATCAAAAGTATATATTAGTAATTCACAATAATCCTCAAACACTACGAGGTGCTGTAACACCAAAAGAGAGAAAACATCTTATAAAATTATGTAGCAAAATTACATTTGTTAGTAATTGGGTCAAAGAAAAATTTTTTGAAGGTTTAGATATTAAAAATCACGAAAAAACACAAGTTTTATATCCAGCTATAAACAAAATTTCTAAAATGCCAAAAAAAGAAAAAATTATTACTTTTGTCGGTAAATTAAATCACTCAAAAGGATATGACACTTTCGGTCGTGCAATTATTAGAATATTAAAAAAATATAAAGATTGGAAAAGCATTGTTATTGGAGATGAACCTAGAGAGAAGTATAATTTTAAACACGATAGATTAATTCATTTAGGATGGATCACCCATGATGAAACTTTACAGATTTATAAAAAATCCAGTATTTCTGTTGTTCCTTCACATTGGGAAGAGCCATTTGGGCGTACATCGTTAGAATCAGCATCTAGAGGCTGTGCTACAATTCTTTCAAAAAAAGGAGGGCTTCCAGAAACTATTCCATATGGTTTGTATCTAAACAGAATCAATCAAAATGAAATATATAAAAAAATAAAACAATTAATTGTAAATAAAAAATTAAGAGAAGATTTACAAAAGAAATCAATTAATTATGTTTTTCATGATATAAAAAAAAATACAAAAATATTTGATGGATTACGTGAAGAAATAATTAATGAAAAAAATATATTTTTTAATCGAAATATATCGAATTTAAAAATATTAAATATTTCAAATTTTGGTAATCGTCAGTTTAATAGACTATACTATATTTCAATCGCAAAAAAATTAGCTAATGGTTTTATAAGAAATGGTCACGATGTAATTAATTTGAGTGATAGAGATGTCGGAAAATTCAATAAATCATTAAGAGACTTTAAGGGAACAAGTTATCTAAATACAATGATATATGAAACAGCCAAAAATTATAAACCTGATTTAATTTTGTTGGGCCATTCCTATGATATTGAGAGTGATACACTGGAAAAAATTAAAGATTTAAGTAAAAAAACAGTAATTTCACAATGGTTTGAGGATCATCTCGCTGATACAGGCCCTGATTTTGCATCTAATAGAAAAAAATTACTAAAATATGATAATTTTGTTACTTCAAATTTCATTACAACGCATCCGTCTACATTGGATTTTCTGAAAAAGAAAAAAAACTTTCACTATCTACCAATTCCAGTAGACAAAAATATTGAAAAATTAAAGATTTATGAAAACAACAATCAAATAAACGATGTTTTTTTCTCAATGAGTCATGGGGTCAATAGAGGTAAATTAAAAAGAGATAAACAGGATGAAAGGCATAATTTTATTACCGACTTAATTTCTGAGTGTCCAAATATAATTTTTGATATTTACGGATATAAAAATAGGGAGCCAGTGTGGGCAGAAGATTTTTATAAAGTTATTGTAAATTCAAAAATGGCTTTAAATTTGACAAGAGGAAAACCTTTAAAATACTTAACTAGTAACAGAATTGCTTCTTTAATAGGAAACGGTTTATTAACCTTTATAGATAAAAGAACACAATTAAGTAATTTTTTTAATAGCAATGAGGTAATTTTTTATTCAGGATTAGAAGATTTAGCAAATAAAATAAATTTTTATAAGTCTAATGATAAAAAAAGAATTGAAGTTGCTAAAAAAGGAAGAAGAAAATACTTTAATCTTTTTGAATGTCAAAAAATTGCAAATTATATTATTTCAAAGTCTTTTAATAGAGATTTACCAAAAAAATTGAAATGGATGGACTAATTGAAAATTAAAAAAATTAAATCAAAGATTAAAAATTTAAAATTTGGAAAAAACTGCATTATTATGGAACCATCAAATATTTATGGTTCTAAATTTGGAAAAAATGTTTTTATTGGACCATTTGTCGAGATTCAAAAAAATTCTCATATTGGTGACAATACACGAGTACAAAGTCATTCATTTATATGTGAGAAAGTAAAAATTGGGAAGAATTGTTTTATAGGACATGGGACTATGTTTACAAATGATGATTTTAAAAATGGTAAAATAAATAGAAGCTCAAAATATTTTAAAAAAACTATTATAGAAGACGATGTACTAATTGGATCCAATTCAACAATTTTACCAGTTTATATCTGTAGGGGATCTGTTATTGGAGCTGGATCAGTGGTTACTAAGAATATTAAAAAAAAAGGTATCTACGCCGGTAACCCAGCGAAATATTTGAGGAAAATTTAATTATGAAATTTACTGATGTTAATCCATTTTCTAAAAATGAACAATCAAAGATAAACAAATCTATTTTATCCACGGTTAAAAAAGGAGATTTTATTCTTGGAAAAAATGTAGAAAAATTTGAAAAAAAATTTTCTAAATTGGCCAATGTTAAATATTCAGTTGGTTGTGCAACAGGCACGGATGCTTTAATTTTGTCTATTAAAGTTTTAAACCTTAAAAAAAAACATGAGGTGATAATTCCCGG
>CACHSH010000014.1 GCA_902582475.1 uncultured Pelagibacteraceae bacterium
CCTTTTATACTTGCAAGCACCTTACCTTTCTTTACTTTTCTTCCATCATTTATTTTTATTTTAAAAATAACATTTTTATCTGAAATTTTAAATGCTTCTTTTGCAAAACTTAATCCACCAATTATACAATTTTGACCAGCAATAATTTTTGCTGAAACTTTTTTATTATTAATATTTTTTGAAGTTATATCTCCTGAAGGTTTAAGATCTTCTTTCAGTGCCCGATGAACAATTGATTTAATATATTTATTATTTATTTTTTGCACTCAAAATTATCTACCAATTTCAGCCATTCTCAAAACAGATTTTCTTGCCATTTCAGCAATATTATGACCAATTTTTATTTCATTGCTTTCATTTATTAAGCAATTGTAGATTTTATTTAATGTAATTTTTTTCATGTGAGGGCAAAGGTTGCACGGTTTTATAAATTGAACATTTGGATTTTCAACTTGAACATTGTCACTCATTGTACACTCTGTAACTAGCAAAACTTTTTTTGGTTGATTTTCTTTAACATATTTTACCATACTCGATGTTGATCCTGCAAAGTCAGAAGCACTTATTACATCTGGCGGACATTCAGGGTGAGCAATAACCTCAATCCCCGGATTTTCTTTTTTAATATCCTCAACTTCTTTTCCTGTAAATTTTTCGTGGACCATGCAGGTTCCTTGCCATGAAATAATTTTTACTTTAGTGTTTTTTTGAACATAATTTGCAAGATAATGATCAGGAAGAAAAATAACCTTATCAGTTCCCAAAGACTCAACAACTTTTACTGCATTAGCAGATGTACAGCATATATCAGTTTCTGCTTTTACTTCTGCAGATGTGTTTACATAAGAAACAACTGGTACACCTGGATATTTTTCCTTGAGCATTCTTACATCTTGACCTGTAATTGACTCTGCTAAGGAGCAACCAGCTTGCATGTCCGGTATTAAAACTTTTTTGCTTGGATTCATTAACTTTGCAGTTTCAGCCATAAAATGAACTCCACATAAAACTATAATTCTAGACTCTGTTTTCGCAGCTTCTAAAGCAAGAGCTAAAGAGTCAGCTGATATATCAGCTACCCCATGATAAATTTCTGGTGTTTGATAATTATGAGCAAGTATTACAGCATCTTTTTCTTTTTTTAATTTATTTATTTTTTCTATGATTGGAGCGTGAAATTTCCATTCTATCTCAGGTACAACCGATGAAATTTTTTTATATATACTGTTTAATTCTTGCGAAGCCATATAAATAATTTATCAACTTGAAGATAAAAAGTCATTCATTTATTGTCGCATATAAATTAATGCGGTCGTGCTGAAATTGGTAGACAGGCACGCTTGAGGGGCGTGTGGGTTTCCCGTGAGAGTTCGAGTCTCTCCGACCGCACCATAATTTTTAGAAAAGACCTTCTATTTCACCTTTATTATTTAATTTTATAGAGTCTGCTGCTGGTGTCTTAGGAAGTCCTGGCATAGTCATTATTGAACCACAAACCACAACTACAAATTCTGCTCCACTTGACAATCTAACTTCTCTTACTTGTAAAATATGATCTGATGGAGAACCTTTTAATTTTGGATCAGTTGAAAAACTATATTGTGTTTTTGCGATACAAACTGGAAATTTTCTAAAACCAGCTTGTTCGATATATTTTATCTGTTGTTTTATTTTTTCATCTACCTCAATAGATTTTGCCTTATAAATATTTTTTGCAATTTTGTCTATTTTTTCTAATATGGGCGCATTATCAGAATATAGGTACTTAAAAGTTTCCTTTTTACTTTTTTTGCATAAATCAACCACATTTCTTGCTAAATCTTTTGCTCCATTACCTCCATCGGACCAGTTTTTACAAAGGCTTGTTTTTATTTCAAGATCAGAACAAAATTTTTTTATAACCTCAACTTCTTTGTCAGTATCAGTAACAAAATGATTTATTGCCACAATAAGTTCTAAACCAAATTGTCTAATATTTTTAATATGTCTCTCAAGATTAGGCAGTCCTTTTTTAACAGCTTCTAAATTTTCTTTTTTAAGATTATCTTTTTCTAATCCTCCATGCATTTTTAATGCTCTTATTGTTACAACAAGAACAACGCAATTCGGTTGGATTTTAGCTTTTCGACATTTAATATTTAAAAATTTTTCAGCACCAAGATCTGCACCAAATCCAGCTTCAGTCACAACATAATCTGAGATTTTTAAAGCAGTTTTTGTTGCAAGAATTGAATTACATCCGTGTGCAATATTAGCAAACGGTCCTCCATGAATAAGGGCCAAGTTATTTTCAAGTGTCTGTACAGCATTTGGTCGAATCGCTTCTTTGAGAAGTACAGTCATTGGTCCATGCGCATTTAAATCTTTAGCATAAATTGCCTTTTTATCTTTTGTGTAAGCAATCGTTATATTTCCAATTTTATTTTCTAAATCCTTTAAACTGTTCGAGAGACAAAAAATTGCCATTACCTCTGATGCTACAGTAATATCGAAACTATCATTTCTTGGAATATTATTTTTTAATTTTTCCTGATTTATTTGAATTTTTCTAAGCGCACGATCATTTAAATCAACTACACGTTTCCAAACTATATTATTTGGATCTATATTTAATTTGTTACCCCAATAAATGTGATTATCAATAAGCGCTGACAAAAGGTTGTGAGCACTGGTTATTGCATGAAAGTCTCCAGTAAAATGTAAGTTAATTTGTTCCATCGGTATAACTTGAGAATAACCACCACCAGCTGCACCACCTTTCATTCCAAAAGATGGCCCTAAACTTGGTTCTCTCAAACAAACAATTGATTGTTTACCAATTTTATTTAAAGCATCATTAAGACCAACCGAAGTAGTTGTTTTACCCTCCCCAGCAGGCGTTGGGGTTATAGCTGTTACTAAAATTAGATTACTTTTTTTTTCTTTTAATTTGTCAATATATTCAAAATTTAGTTTTGCAATATGTCGACCCATCGGACTAAAAGATTTGTGATTGTCTGGAATATTATGTTTTTTTAGAACTTCAGCTATCGGTTTAATTTTAGAGGCTCTAGCAATCTCTATGTCAGATTTAATTTTAGCCATCGGCCCTCTATATCTAAAAAAGTCAAATATGTATATAGGATTTCGCTCGACTAAGTCCTCTTAAAAACGTGGCTAAAAACTCCTGACCAAATCTTTTGATATCCTTTATTTTTTAAAAAGTTAAAAATTTGACTTTCCTCGTTATTTTTTTCGATTACCTCAACACAAATAAGCTCTGGAGAATATAAATTGAAATCTAAGGATTCTAAAACATCAATATCCGCTCCTTCCACATCAATATCTAGAAAATCAATTTTTTTTTCCTTAAATTTTGAATTATTTAGTACGGAAGTCAAAGTCTTTGAACTAATTTCTTTAGTTTTGATACTCCCTTGAAAATTTTTCTGTGCATGCCCTTTCTTTATAGTTGAAAGTTGAGATAATTTTTTTTGGTAGAACATCTCAACACTTCCTTCTTTTTTAGATATAGCTAAATTCAAATTATTATCTTTGGGTCTTAGATGGTTAAACAATTTTATAGAAAAATCACTTATATCAATATTTATCCCTTCCCAACCATTTAAGTATAAAAGCATGGTGTTATTTCTTTCAATTGGATGATATGCACCAACGTCAACGTAGAAACCATTTTTCTTATTATTAAAATAATTTGATATCTCAATATCTTCACCGTCCATTGAATAAGATTTTTTTTTCAAAAAACATTTATTTTTAATATATAAATTTTGAAGGATATGAATTTTTTCGAATAAGTCAGAAAACATATTTTTGTTAATTTAGCCAAACAGGCTTAATAAGTTTTACTTTAAAACCATCGCAGATTAAGTCTTTTCCTATATAATTCTTTTCATGTTCTCCAAATTTTATTAAAGCAAAAGGATATTCCCCAGCAATAAGAACTTTACCAATATTCTCATTCTCAAAACTAATCTCACTACCAGATTTCATATCATCTTTTGCTTCAATAGGAATTAATCTTTTTCTAATTTTATTTTTCAACTTCATTCTTGCTGTATTTTCCTGACCTACATAACAGCCCTTTTTAAAATCTATTCCATTAAACTCTTCAAAATTACATTCTAAGCCAAAAACTTTTTCTTGAAGGTCTTTTGTCCTAATTTGCGCAATACCTAATTTATGGCTAAAGGCATAATATTTTTTAGGGTCTTCCAACTTTAATTTTAATTTTTTAATAGACATATATAGTTTTTCTAAATTAATAATTAATCTTGCTCCAAGTTTTTTATTTCTAGGATCAATAAAAAATGTATCATCCCTGTAAGTAGTCGTAAATCCAGCATCATTTTTTGCATTGTCTAAAGTAAGAAACTTTTCGTTGCTAATAACTGCTACTTGAAACTCATTAGATAAATTTAAAATTTCAACTTTTGAATTTAGTTTATAAATATTAAGTTTATTTATTAATTCATCAATTTGATTAGCTTCACAATCTAAAAAATATCCTTGCTTGTGTTTTACAATTATAAAGTCAAATAAATACTTACCTTGAGGGGATAGAAGCGAGGAAAAAGAGCTATGATAATTATTTACCTTATTTATATCGTTAGTAACAATATTTTGTAAAAAATCCTTCACGTCCTCACCACTTATGAACACTACGCCTCTATCTTTTAAAATAAATATTTGATCTTTTTCCATAAAAAGAGTTTATTATATATTATATTTATCAAAAAATGTCTGATAACTACAGTCTCATAATTAAAAATGGATCATGTTATATTGATGGAAAATTTCAAAATATCGATTTAGCACTTTCAGGTAACAGAATAAAAAAAATTGGAAAAATTGACCAAAATAACTCTAAGATTTTTGATGCTAGTAATAAAATTGTTTTACCTGGTGTTATAGATACCCAGGTTCATTTTAGAGAGCCTGGAGCAAACAATGCTGAAAATTTAGAAAGTGGAAGCAGAGCAGCAGTGGCTGGAGGTGTTACCTCTGTATTTGAAATGCCAAACACAAATCCCCCTACTTCAACTTTTGATGAATTTAACAAAAAACTTGATTCGGCAAAAAATAGAATGTTCTGCAATTATGCATTTTACTTTGGGGCCACACCAAATAACATGAAGGAACTTGCTGCAGTAGATACTTTAAAGGGATGCTGTGGGGTGAAACTTTTTGCAGGATCATCAACAGGGAACCTTTTAGTAAGTCAAGAAAAGGATATAGAGAAAGTTATTTCAAATAGCAGCAAAATTATTTCAGTACATTCAGAGGATGAAAATATTTTGCTAAAAAGAAAAAAATATATCAAAGACGGTGATGTTCATTCTCATCCCATTTGGAGAAATGAGGAGTGTGCATTAGAGTCAACAAAAAGGGTAGTGAGAATTGCGCAAAAATATAAAAAGAAAATTCATATACTTCATGTTTCGACCAAACAGGAGATAGATTTTTTTACAGAAAAAAGAAACAACGTAACTTTTGAAATAACACCCCAACACCTAACTATATATGCACCTGATTGTTATGATAATTTGAAAACTTTTAGTCAAATGAATCCACCTTTAAGATCAAAGGATCACTATGATAGATTGTGGAATGCAGTTGACGAGTCTTTAGTAAGTACAATCGGATCTGATCATGCACCTCATACAAAAGAAGAAAAAAATAGGAAATATCCTTTATCACCATCTGGAATGCCAGGAGTGCAAACTTTACTTCCTGTTATGCTTGATCATGTAAATAAAGGTAAACTAAAAATAGAAAAATTAATAAAATTGGTTTGTGAGAATCCTTGTGATTTATTTGGTATTAAAAATAAAGGATACATTAAAGAAAACTTTGATGCTGATCTAACAGTTATTGATATGAATAAAGAGGTTGTTATTAAGGACAATTGGATTGAAAGCAAATGTGGATGGACACCCTTTAATAATTTTAAAGTAAAAGGTTTTCCTGTAGCGACGATAGTTAATGGAGAAATTGTGATGGAAAATAATAAGATTGCATCACCTGCCAAAGGCAAACCATTAAATTTTAATTAAAAAATTATAAAGAGTTTATTAACTCTTCAGCTATTTTAGTAGATTTACCGTAGAACTTAAGTTTTTTTATAGCATCTAAGTTAGATTTATCATTTCCCACAACTACAAAACCTATCATTCCCATACTTTTGTGTGGTGTACACCAATAGGCGTATATGCCAGGAATTTCGAAAGTATAAGTAGTATCTTTATTATACTTTGATTTAAATTTTTCTACTCCTTCAGGAATTCCACCTTTAATAAATTCAACATTATGCCCAGGATTTACAGATTTCCAATTTACAGTATCACCCACGTCTACATTAACAATTTTTTTTGAATAAACATTAATTTCTTTCCCTAATCTATTTAGCATATCAATATTTTCGTCTGCACCAAAAGCTGGACTGCAAGTCATTATAATAAATGTCAATTTTAAGACTATATTTTTCATAAATTTTTAATTTTATATTTTGTTAAGGCGCGTTATCAAACACGCCTCAAACCTAAATTTAACTTTTAAAAAGATCTAAAGCTTTATTTAATAATTCCTCAGATTTTTTATGGTCTCCATCTTGATGTGCTTTTAAACCATCAGCATGAAATTTTTTTGCTTCTTCAATTTTCTTTTCAACTTTATTTGCCATCATTGGACATGATCCAGCAAATACGCTAGTTGAAAAACTTAAAAGTGCAAAAATTATAATAAATTTTTTCATATTTTCCTTTCAAAAACCCATATTTGACCAATTGTCTTTTTTGTTAAATCTCTTTAATTCTTCCTTGGATGTAGGACGTAAGAGATAAAATAGAAAGTAAAAAACAATTAGTAAAACCACGGTTATTTCCATAATTGTATATAAATTAAGAAATCCCTTTAATCTCTGCGACACGTTAATGATTAGAGAAGTGCGACAAGTTGATGTTAAAAATACTTCATATATTTGATATTTATATATTTATGAAGTTATTAATATTAATACTATTTTTAATACCAAATATTGTCTTTGCGGGACCAATAAAAATGATAGGTGAAAAGGGTAATCTTTCCCAAGTAAATAGAACTATCACTATCAAGATGCATGATAATTATTTCGAACCTTCTGAAATTGATATTAAAAAAGATGAAACAATTAAATTCATAGTTTTAAATGTTGGAGAACTCGTTCATGAATTTAATATTGCAACAAAAGAAATGCATACAAAACATCAAAAAGAAATGATGATGTTGGCAGAAAATGAAATCATATTATCTGATAAAGTTGATAAAGAAAAAATGAGAGAAATGGCCAAAAAAAATCCTGCAATGGCACACTCTCACTCAAATAGCGTTTTACTTTCGCCAGGTGAAAAAGGAGAGTTAGTTTGGAAATTTAGCAATAAAGTTAAATTAGAAGCAGCTTGCAATGTACCAGGACATTATGAGGTTGGTATGATTTCAAAAATTAACGAGATTTAACTTATTCATTAATGAACCCAACAGACATTTTATTAAGCATAGCAATAGTTGGGATATACACTATGATCTACATATATCTTAAATCACAATTTAAAACAGATAAAACTAGATTAAAATTGTTTGCTTTAGGTTTTGTTTACGCAACAATAATTACTGGAATTCTTTACTACCTAATTAAATTTATAGCTTCTTAATTTTTATAAAAAATTTTTACAGTTTCTATGAAGCATTGCATGTAATTCAACCAACTTGTTAAAATCTTTATTATACCCACCCCCTAGAACACCACATAATGGAACTTTTCTTGAAAAGAAATTTTCAATTACCATTTGATCTCTTTTATATATTCCTTCATCGGTTAATTTAAGCTTCCCTAACTTATCTTGGTAATGAACATCTACTCCAGCTATATAAAAAACAAAATCGAAGCTATATTTATTTAGTTTTATTAAATTTTCTTTTAAAATTTCGTTATAAATTTTGTCTTCTAGGTTATCTTCAAGCTCTACATCTAAATCACTTATAGATTTTTTCGCAGGAAAATTTGATTTACAATGCATACTAAATGTAAATATATCCTTATCATTTTTAAAAATTTCAGAATTTCCATTTCCTTGATGCACATCTAAGTCTAAAATTAGAATTTTTTTAATTTTTTTTTTGAATTTAATATAATTTGCTGCAACTGCAACATCATTAAAAACACAGTAACCAGACCCATAATCATAACCAGCGTGATGACTTCCCCCAGCTGTATTACAAGATAATTTAAAATCAAGAGCAAGTTTACTGGATAAAACAGTTCCACCTGTAGCTAGAAAAGATCTTTTAACAACACTGTCGTTAATGGGAAAACCAATTCTGACTTGAGCCTTTCTGTCTAGTGTCTTATTTTTGATATTATTTATATATTCTATAGAGTGTGACTTGCCTAAAGTTTCAAAGGAACATTCCTTGGGTATATAAAATTTTTTTACAATATTATTTTTTAAAAGGTATTCAGCTAACGCACTAAATTTTTTTATAGGAAAAACACTATTATCATTGATTTTAGCAACATATTCCGGATGATTTACAACAGGTAATTCCATTAATGTAAGAGTTTTAACTTTTTAAAATATTATTATCTCTTAAATCTTTCTTAATTTCATCTAAAATTGCAGGATCATCAATTGTTGGAGGAACTTTATAACTCTCACCGTCTGCGATTTTTCTTACTGTGCCACGTAAAACTTTTCCAGATCTTGTTTTGGGTAGTCTCTTTACAACAATTGCTAATTTAAAAGCTGCAACAGGTCCAACCTTCTCTCTGACCAACGCTACACATTCTTTTGTAATTTCATTATTGTCTCTATTAACTCCAGCTTTTAATGCTATAAGACCAATTGGGAGCTGTCCTTTTAGTTTGTCCGCAATTCCTATCACTGCACATTCTGCTACATTTTTATGTTCAGCCAAAACTTCTTCGATTGCTCCTGTTGACAATCTATGGCCTGCTACATTTATAATGTCATCTGTTCTTGACATAATCCAAACATAACCATCCTCATCAATATGACCTGCGTCGTAAGTTTGGTAATAACCTTTATAGGTCGACATATAAACTTTTTTATATCTTTCATTTGCATTCCATAAAGTTGGAAAAGTGCCAGGAGGTAAAGGTAATTTTACAACTATATCACCCATCTGACCTGCTTTATTTTCTTTTCCTTCACTATTAAGAACTTTTAAATCATAACCAGGAACAGGTTTAAATGCAGAACCATATTTAATCGGAAACTTTTCTATTCCAGCACAATTAGCACTAATGGCCCAGCTTGTTTCAGTTTGCCACCAATGATCTATTACAGGAGCATTTGATAGCTTTTCAAACCATTTAATTGTATCTGGGTCAGCACGTTCACCAGCTAAAAATAAAGTATCAAATTTTGATAAATCATATTTTTTAAAATATTTTCCATCAGGATCCTCTTTTTTAATTGCTCTTATAGCTGTAGGAGCTGTAAATAATGACTTTACCTTATATTCTGAAATTATTCTCCAAAAGACACCTGCGTCAGGAGTGCCTACTGGTTTACCTTCAAATAAAACTGTGGTGCAGCCATAAAATAGAGGAGCATAAACAATATAAGAATGACCAACAATCCAACCAATGTCACTTGCAGACCACCAAACATCATCTTGGTTTATGTCATAAATATTTTTCATAGTCCATTTTAAAGCTACGATGTGCCCGCCTATATCTCTTACTATTCCTTTTGGAGTTCCTGTAGTTCCAGATGTATAAAGAATATAAGCATAATCATTTGAATTCATTTTTTCACATTCAGCAGGCTTAACACCTTTCAAAGTTTCAACCCAATCAATATCTTTTTGAGGATCAAGTTCTGCTTTATCTTTTTCTCTTTGCCAAATGATACATTTCGCTGGTTTATGTTTTGCAATTTCAATTGCTTTATTTAAAAGAGGTTTATAATGAACAGTTCTTCCTGGTTCATATCCACACGAAGCAGAAATAATTATTTTTGCTTTTGAGTCATCTATTCTGCTCGCTAACTCATTAGCCGCAAAGCCACCAAATACTACCGAATGAATAGCCCCGATCCTTCCACATGCAAGCATTGCAATAACTGCTTGAGGTATCATGGGCATATAAATTATTACTCTATCTCCCTTTTTAATACCTTGATTTTTTAGTGCGCCTGCAAAAATTGAAACTTTTTCTTTAAGTTCTTTATATGATAATTTGTATTTCGTATCTGTAATAGGGCTATCGTAAATTATAGCCGTTTTATTTCCACGACCATTATCAATGTGAACATCCACAGCGTTGTAACATGTATTTGTAACTCCATCTTCATACCATTTGTAAAAAGGCGGATTTGTTGAGTTAAGAATTTTTGAGGGTTTTTTGTACCAAAAAATATCATCTGATACAGATTTCCAAAAACTTTCTCTGTCTTTTATAGACGAATCATAGATTTTTTTGTAATTTTCAGACAATTCAGATACTCCCTTTTAACCCAATTTAATCACTATTATCCCCAAAAAAAAACTAAAAAGTCAATAAAATCAACACTTTTTATTAAAAAAAAAGCTTCAAATTAACTTTTTTTTTGGGTACCGTTCCGGTTATTCAAGGAGAGGGAGATAACTCAACTTGAATGTTTAAATTTAAACTAAGAAAACTAAACGAAAGGGAGGTTTTCATGAAAAAACTAAGTATGATTGCACTAGCTACTCTTGCATTCTTCGGAATCACGAGTTCTGCTAATGCTGCTACTGCTTATTTAGCGACTAACGATTTCGTAGGTATTACGTTCTGGTTAGTTTCTATGGGTATGTTAGCAGGTGCTGTTTTCTTCTTTTTAGAAAGACAAACAGTTGCTGCATCGTGGAGAACATCTGTAACGGTTGCTGGATTAATTCAGTTTATCGCATTTGTTCACTACGTATACATGAGAGACATTTGGGTAGAAACAGGTGAAACACCTACAGTATACAGATATATTGATTGGTTAATTACCGTTCCACTTCAAATTGTTGAATTCTATTTAATCTTAGCTGCTATTAGAAAAGTTCCAACTTCAATGTTCTGGAGATTACTAATAGCTTCAATAGTAATGTTAGTCGGTGGATATTTAGGTGAAGCCGGTTACATCCAAGAATTTGTCGGTTTCATAATTGGAATGGCAGGTTGGATATACATTCTATTTGAAATCTTTTCTGGTGAAGCTGGAAGAGCTGCTGCGAAGGGTGGAAACAAAGCTGTAGCCACTGCTTTTGGAGCTATGAGAATGATAGTTACAATTGGTTGGGCAATTTACCCACTAGGTTACGTATTTGGTTACCTAGCTGGAGGAATTGACTCTAACACGTTGAACATCATCTATAACTTAGCTGACTTCGTAAACAAATTAGCATTTGGTCTAGTAATCTGGGCTGCTGCTATGCAGAATACATCTTTAGCTAAAAGATAGTAATAGATAGTTAATTTTATAAAATAGGGCGAGTTTAACCACTTGCCCTATTTTTTTTTGCACTTATATTAGGTCCATGCCCAAAATTACTTACATTGAACAATCAGGAAATAAAAAAACTATCGAAGTAGATAAAGGCTTGACTGTCATGGAAGGGGCTGTTCAGAACAATATACCGGGAATAGACGCGGACTGCGGAGGAGGTATGGCATGTGCTACTTGCCATGTTTATGTCAAAGAAGAGTGGTTTAATAAATTACCAAAAGTAGAAGATGGTGAACAAGATATGATTGATATGGCATTTGAACCAAAAAAAAATAGTCGACTGAGTTGTCAAATATTAGTAACTGAAGAATTAGATGGACTTATTGTAACCACACCTTTGAAGCAAACTTAAATATGATTAAAACAGATGTAGTAATTGTTGGAGCTGGTCCAGTAGGACTATTTGCTGTTCATCAGTTAGGAATAAAAGGATTGAAATCTGAGGTAATTGATAATTTAGATAAAGCTGGAGGACAATGTATTGAGCTTTACCCAGATAAACCAATTTACGATATTGCTGGAATCCCAGAGTGTACTGGCGAAGAATTAACACAAAATTTACTAGAGCAAATTAAACCCTTTAATACAAATTTTCATTTTAATGAGAGAGTTCAGGAAATAAAAAGCGAAAATAATACATGGATTGTTAAAACTAGTAAGGACAAAGTTTTTAGTTCACCAAATATTATTATTGCTGGTGGTGTAGGGTCTTTTGAGCCAAGAAAACTCTCTGTTAAAAATGCAGAAAAATATGAAGGAAAAAATATTTTTTATTCTGTTAGTAACAAAGAAAAATTTAAAGATAAGAAAATTTCAATTTTTGGTGGTGGAGACTCAGCATTAGATTGGACCTTAGAATTATCTAAAATCTCTAATGTAACTTTGATACATAGGAGAGATAAGTTTAGGGGTGCACCTCATACTTTAAATGAGATTAAAAAACTTGAAAAGGATGGGAAGGTATCAATTAAAACACAATATCAATTATCCTCAATAGAAGGCGATAATAGTATCAAGTCAATAAATATTAAGGATGACAAAGGAAAAGAAATAGCAATAGAAACAGATTATATTTTAAGTTTTTTTGGATTAATTATGAAACTTGGCCCAATAACAGATTGGGGTCTTAACATGGATAACAAAACAATAAAAGTTAATACTGAAAATTTCGAAACAAATAAAAAAGGGATATTCGCTATTGGAGATATTTGTACTTACCCAGGAAAATTAAAACTGATTTTATCGGGTTTTCATGAGGGAGCTTTAGCATCCGTAGAATGTTTTAAAAGAGCAAGACCAAATGAGAAGTATAGATTTGAATTTACAACATCTTCAAAAGATATACAGGCACGTTTAGGTGTAAAAACTAAGTGATTGAAGTTCTTACAGCAAATACCCCTAACGGTAAAAAAATTACAATAATGCTAGAAGAGATAAAATTTAAATACAAAATTACCAAAATAAATATTCAAAAAGAAGAACAATTTAATCCTAAATTTAGAGCCTTAAGTCCATTCAGCAAAATACCAGTAATTATCGACCACGATAATAAAACTTCTTTATTCGAGTCTGGAGCAATATTAATGTACTTAGGAGAAAAAAGTGGAAAATTTTATCAGGAAAAAAATAAACATCTTATAAACCAGTGGTTAATGGGCCAAATGGCATATATAGGACCAATGTTAGGTCAACATCACCAATTCCATCATTATAACTCTGGAAAAAGTAATTGGGGAGAAGAAAGGTATTTTAAAATATCTAAATCAATTTATAAAGATTTAGATGAAAGATTGAAAAATAGTAAATTTTTAGCTGGAGAATATTCTATAGCCGATATTGCAACATTTCCATGGATTGCTAGACATGAATGGCATGATATAGGTTTAAAAAAATTTAAAAACCTATCAAGGTGGTATAAAGAAATATCTAAAAGAGAGGCTGTTATTAAAGGGTTTGATCTTTTAAAAAGAGACGAAAAAATACCATCAATTTAATTATCAACGTAAATTTTTTCTTTCTTCTCGTGTTGTTCCTGTGCCTGAATACTTAATGTTGCTATTGGTCTTGCAATTAATCTTTTTAATCCTATTGGTTCGCCAGTTTCTACACAGTATCCGTAAGTATCATCTTTAATTCTTCTCAATGCGGAGTCTATTTTATTAACTAATTTTCTTCTTCTATTTGAGGCTCTCATTTCCACAGTTTTTTCAGTGTACGAAGATGCTTGGTCTACTATATCTGCAGAAGAACTATTATCATCAAGATTACTTAGAGCAATACTTTCATTATTTGATTTAATAATCTCTTTTCTCCATTCGAGCAGTTTTTCTGTAAAAAACTTTTTGTGTTTTGCGCACATGTATTTTTCTTTGCTGTTTGGAATATATTTTTTTTTGACAGGCTTTTTGACCATATTTTAAGATTGGGGAGTATATTAACGTTTATATTAGTGTCAATATAATTTAAGTTATAGATATAGGTAAATTTTATGACAAAAAATCCATCAAAGATATTTTTTTTGTTACTAATTGTTCATTTGCTGATCTGGACACTGATTCCTTCTTTAACCAATCAGAACCTTCCATTGGATACTATTGAGGCTTTAGCATGGGGCAGTAATTTAGATTGGGGGTTTAATAAACATCCGCCATTAAGTGCATTTGCAGTTGAAATTTTTTATCAAATTTTCGGAAGCCAAGATTGGGCCTATTATTTGTTAAGTCAAATTTTTGTAATAGTTGGTTTTTTCGCAGTTTACAAATTTTCAGAGGAAATTTTTAACAAAAAAAAACTTGCTCTTTTATCAGTTCTTTTACTTGAGGGTATTTACTTTTATAATTTCACAACTCCAGAATTTAACGTA
>CACHSH010000015.1 GCA_902582475.1 uncultured Pelagibacteraceae bacterium
TTTTGGTCATCTATACTAATTGCAAATTCTCCATTTTTTTCCGTGTATTCATGTCCACAGTAAATCAACGTATCAGGCGGTAAATTTTTAATTTTCTCAATTGACTTGAACATTTGCTCAAATGATCCTTCAAAAATTCTTCCGCAACCTAATGAAAAAAGGGTGTCACCAGAGAAAATAACTTTGGCATTTTTTGAATAAAAAGCAACATGACCAAGTGTATGGCCTGGTATATGTATTACTTGGAAATCAGTTTTACCAAACGAAAATATCTCCCCATCTTTTAAGTTTATGTCTGTATTTTTGATGATCTCTTTGTCATGAAATGAACATACAATTTTTGAGTTATATTTTTCTTTTAATTCTAAGTTACCACCAACATGATCATCATGATGATGTGTATTAAGAATAAAATCTAATTTTTTATATTTTTTTTCAATTTCTTTGTCTACAGTTGCAAACTCTGACGGATCAACAATACCAACTGTATTTGTAGTTTCATCTTTTAATAAATAACTATAATTATCGGATAAACACTTTATAATTGATACATTCAACATTTATTTTAATAAAAAAATTCCAACCTTTGAAAAAAGGTTTTTTATTTCAAGATTACTTTTTGTTATTTCCGAAGTAGACTCCTCGTTCACACCTACAACCTTATTAATATTAATTTTTTTCTCGATACAAAAATCAAAAAAGTCCTTAATTGTACACATATGTAAATTAGGAGTGTTATACCATGAATTTGGCAAAGTCTTTGTTACTGGCATCTTGCCAAAAATAAGTAAACTTGTTCTTACTTTCCAGTACCCAAAATTTGGAATTGATATAATTACAGATTTTCCAATTCTCAATAAGTCTTTTAGAACTTTTTCAGGATTATAAAACGCCTGTAATGTTTGACTTAGTATAACAAAGTCAAATGATTTAGTTGGAAATTGGTGTAGCTCAGTTTCTGCATTTCCTTCAATTACAGATAGTCCTTTATAAATACACTTTTTTACGTTTTCTTCTATAATTTCTAAACCTCTTACCTCAATATTTTTTTCTTTAATAAGATGACTCATCAAAGATCCATCGCCACAACCAACATCAAGGACTCTAATATTTTTTGGTAGTAAATCAGCTATTACTCTGAATTCTTTTTTCATTTTTTTCATTTTTAAATTTAACATGCATTGAGTCTATAAAGCCTTTTAGGGTTTTAAGAAATTCGGTTTCATTTATTAAAAACGAGTCATGCCCTTTATCAGTTTTAATTTCAGCAAATGATACATCTGCTCCCGCAGCATTGAGTGCTATTACAGTATCTTTATTTTCTTTTGTTGTATAAAGCCAATCAGATGAAAAAGAAATAATTAAGAATTTTGTTTTTTGATTTTTAAAAGCTTCTACTAACCCACCTTTAAATTGTTTAGAAAGATCAAAGTAATCCATTGCTCTAGTTATATATAGAATTGAGTTTGCATCAAATCTTTCAACAAATGCAAAGCCTTGATGTCTTAAATAACTCTCAACTTGAAAATCAGCATCAAAACTAAATTCGTAGTCAGCTTTTTCTTGAAGCTTTCTTCCAAATTTTTCTTGCATACCTTTCTTAGATAAATAACTAATATGACCAACCATTCTAGCTACTGCTAATCCATTTTTCGGTTGAATATTTTTCTTTAAATATTTCCCGTTATCCCATATAGGATCTGACATAATTGCTTGTCTAGCTAATTCATTAAGTGCAATATTTTGTGCACTGTGATTTGTACTACATGCTATCGGCACCGCAGAAAAAGTTCTGTTAGGGAAAGTTGAGCAAAATTGAAGTAGCTGCATTCCACCCATAGATCCCCCAGCAGCACAAAGTAGTTTATCAACACCAAGATGATCTAATAAAGTTTCTTGTGCCTTTACCATATCTTTAATTGTTATGACTGGAAAATTTAAACCAAATGGTTCATTGGTTTTTTTATCTATTTCTTTTGGACCCCATGAACCCATACATCCTCCTATAACATTTGCGCAAATTACAAAATATTTATTGGTATCAATTGCTTTACCCGGTCCAACGGCTGTTACCCACCAGCCATCTTTTTTTGTTACAGGATTAGTTCCACTTACAAACTGATCACCAGTAAGTGCATGAAAAACTAAAATAGCATTATCTTTATCTTTATTTAAATTTCCGTAAGTTTCATAAGCCAAAGGAAAATCCTTAACTGTTTTTTTACAGTCTAGTAGAAGAGGTTTAGAAACATTCAATTTTTTAATTTTTTCACTCATATAAAAAAAAAGCCCAGCTATACTGGGCAAAAACCCTGTTTAGCTGCATTTACTCAGCGCTCGCAATTCGGTTAAATCAGCGCAATGCGAATATATACTAAATCATAATAAACATGTCAAATTATACAAATAATTTATTTTCCATTATAGAAATAGAAGTGCTTATAATATAAGTCTTTTGAATATTATGAAATTACCTCAACCAAGAAAAATAATTGCTGAAAAATACGTTGCTGGCCTAAGTCTTTTCAAGAGCAGACGAAGTCCAATTAAACTCTCTGCAAATGAGTCTGCTTTAGGTCCAAGCCCTAAAGCTGTAAAATCTTACAGTTCAATCGGAAAAGGTTTTGTAAGATATCCTGACTCTGATGGCACATATTTTAGAAAAGTTTTGGCAAAAAAATTTAAGTTAAAAAGAGATAGAATTATTTTAGGTTCTGGTTCTGATCAAATTTTTGAATTAGTATGTAAACTTTTTATTAATAAGGGTGATGAAGTCATTGTACCTGAATATAGTTTTATAATTTATAGAATTTACAGCAGAATGTTTGGTGCAAAAGTTAGGTACGCTAAGGAAGAAAATTTTACTCCTTCTGTTGAAACAATAATGAATTGTGTTAATAAAAAAACAAAAATTGTTTTTTTTAGCTAATCCTAACAATCCTACTGGAACTTATTTAAATAAAGATGAAGTTTTAATATTAAGAAAAAAACTTAGAAGCGATATTTTACTAGTAATAGATGATGCATACTTTGAATATATAAAGGATCCTGAATATAGTTCTGGAATTGATTTATTTTCAAAATCAGAAAATGTTATAGTAACCAGAACATTTTCAAAAATTTATGGTTTAGCAGGATTAAGAATTGGTTGGGGTTATGGTCCAAAAAAATTAATAAAAAAACTATATGAAATTAAGCCGCCTTTTAATGTAAGCAGACCAGCTCTTTTTGCTGCTACACAAGCTGTATTAGATACGAAATGGCTTAACAAGGCCATTGAGCATAATAATTTTTGGGCTGAAAAAATATTTGATGTTATTGATGAAATTGGAATAGCTACCAATAGAACAAATGTAAATTTTTTTCTTCTTAATTTTGATTTTGTTAATCAGTCTGCTAATAAAGTATTTAATAAATTAGCTAATTCTGGCATTTTAGTAAGGCAAATGGATGTTTATGGTATTAAAAATTCATTAAGAGTAACGATAGGAAATAGCAAGGAAAATAAAAAGTTTATTTCAGTTTTAAGGAAGATTTTTAATGTTTGATCAAGTTTCCATAATAGGATGTGGGCTAATTGGGTCTTCAATTTTTAAAGGATTAAAAAAAGTTGGATCAATTAAAAAAATAATCACATTTGACAAAGATAAGACTGTTACCGAAATAATTAAAAAAGAAAAACTTTCAGATGAAATATTTAATAGTGCAGGCGAGGCAGTAAAGAATTCTGATTTAATTATTATAGCAACGCCTATTAGCAGTTTTGAGAATGTATTAAATTCTATTAAAGATAATTTAAAGACAGGTTCTATTTTAACAGATACTTGTTCGGTAAAAATAGGAGTGAATAAAATATTCAAAAAAATAAATTTAAAAAATTCGATTTGTATTCCTGGTCATCCGGTTGCCGGAACAGAAAGTAGTGGACCAAAAGCTGGTATTGCTGACTTATTTCAAAATAGATGGACAATACTTACACCTAATAAAAATGTAGATGAAAAAGCTTTAAAAAAAGTCTCAAACTTTTGGGAGTCGATCGGAAGCAAAGTCAAAATAATGTTAGACGAAGATCATGATAAAATATTATCTTTTACAAGTCATTTACCTCACGCAGTAGCGTACAATATTGTACAAACATCTATGTCTAATGATGAGGAAACAAAAGAAGATATTATAAGATATAGTGCTGGAGGATTAAGAGATTTTACAAGGATAGCCGCTTCAGACCCTATTATGTGGAGGGACATTTTTATTGATAATAGTGCTTTAATTATTAAGGCAATCGATAAGTTTATTAAAAATTTAGATGAATTTAAAAAAGCAATTTCCGAGAAAGACAGTAAAAAACTTTTAGAAATTTTTGAAAAATCGAAAGAATTTAGAAAATCAATAATTAAAGCAGGGCAGGATACTGATAAACCTAGTTTTGGAAGAAAATAATCAGTCTAATAAATCAATTTCGTCATAAATAATCTTTTGTAACTTTTTTAAAAACTCATCTTTATCGAGACCTGGTCGTATGGGTTCTAGAAAAGATATAATGATTTTACCTGGGTATTTATTAAAACTATTTTTAGGCCATACTTTTCCAGTATTAAGTGCTACAGGTACGCAAGGCAATTTTAAAGCTTCATAGATTCTTGCAACTCCTTTTTTAAAATCAGGTCTTTCTTTGTAAGGTACTCTTGTTCCTTGAGGAAAAATTAACAACGGCCTTTTACTTTTATTTATTTGATTAAGTATTTTATCAAAAAAATTTAAGTTTTCCTTTGTTGCTGTATCCCTAACAATTGCTACCGCACCAATTTTTTTTAAACACCAACCAAAAAAAGGTATTTTCATTAGTTCTTTTTTTAAAATAAAAACTGGCCCAGATATTACGGTTTGAAGGGCAAATGTTTCAAACATAGATTGATGAGCTGAAGCAACAAAATATTTATCAAATTTTTTAAGATTTTCGGTTCCTTTAAAATCAATTTTAACATCAATAAAAAATTTCTAATAAAAAACTTACATAATTGGATAGAACTTTTCCAGCGCAAATCATATGTTTGTCCCTGAAAAATAAAAGAGGAAATGAAATTATACAAGCAACAGCTATGCCTCCAAATAATAAAATATTAAAAAATAATGATCTTAAAAATATCATTTACTAAATGATTTCAGCAATCTTTTGTCTTTTTCGAATTATTTTTTATATTACCTTTTTTTATAATGATCTCAGATGCTAATGGTCTTGTATTATAATTTGATGAAAGAGTAGATCCATATGCACCAACATTTGTTATAGTTACGTATTCTCCCTCTTTTATAAAAGGAAAATTTTTATATTTTAAAAAAGTGTCGGTACTTTCACAAATTGGTCCAACAAATTCAATATTACCATTAATTCTTTTTTTAGATTTTGAAACTGAAATAATTTCGTGTTTTGCATTGTATAAAGCCGGTCTCATAAAGTCATTCATACCTGCGTCCAAAATCACAAAATATTTATTACCATTTTTTTTAATAAATACGATTTTCGAAATTAATGATCCTGTGTTACCAACAATATATCTTCCTGGTTCAAAGATAATTTTACAGTTAGTTTCTTTTTGAAATTTTCGAACTAGGACAGAATAGTTTTTTATATCAATTTTTTTATCTTTTTTTTTATATTGAATACCAAATCCACCGCCAAGATCGATGTAATCGAAATTTATTTTACTCAATTTAATAATTTTTTTTATAGCGTTTAAAGTTCTTTTATACGGTGCAACAGATGTAATTTGACTTCCGATATGAACACTTATTGCGCTAATTTTAATATTTTTTAAATATCTTGAACTTTTACAAAATTTTAAAAGATTTGTACTTAATAAACCAAATTTACTATCAAGTTTACCAGTTGAAATTTTAGAAAGAGTTTTTGCATCAACATTTGGATTCAACCTAATCCCAATAGAGGTTACTCTATTCATTTTTTTTGATATTTTATTTATTAATAATGCCTCACTTTCAGACTCAACATTAATAAGTAGAACTCTTTTTTTAATAGCCAATCTTAATTCGCTGTCTGTTTTTCCCACACCAGAAAAAACAATTTTTTTTGGATTAATCTTAGCTTTTAATGCTTTTAATAATTCACCTTCTGATACTACATCAGCGCCAGATCCTAATTTACCTAATTCTGTCAAAATAGAAACATTCGAGTTAGATTTTACAGAAAAACAGACTAAAGGATTTACATTTTTAAAGTAATTACAAAAGGTTTCGAAATTATCTTTAATTTTTTTGTACGAATATAAATAAAAAGGGGTAACATTTTTCCTTGCAATACCCTTAACTTGGATGTTGTCAATAAATAGGTTTTGTCCTTTGTAATTTAAGCTCATAAATTTATGAAATTATAATAATATTTTCTTTCAGATTTTCAGATTTATACACAGGTGTGGATTTTCTTCCACATTCAGTTAAAATTACAACAGTTACTATTAAAAATAAAATTTTATTCATCTAATCTCTTTTTTGTATTTTTTAATCATATTTTTAACGTTTTTTGATGCAGTTCCACCATAGGATATTTTAGAGTTCATAGAGCTTACGACATCAAAAATTTTTATATTATCAATCTCTGTTTTTTTCAAAAATTTATTTATTTCTTTTAAAGAAAGTTCATCTAATCTAACTTTCTTTTTTTCAGCATAATTTACAAGCTTAGATGAAGTTGCGTAGGCTTCTCTAAAAGGGAAATTTTTTTTCTTTACTAAGTAATCAGCAAAATCAGTTGCTGTCGTGTATCCCTTCTGGGCCATTTGTTTCATATTTATTTTATTTGTATTAAGATTATAAATAAGCTCGTTTGCCATAAGCAATGTGTCTTTCAAAGTATCATAACTTTCAAATACAAGTGCTTTATCATCTTGCAAGTCTTTATAATAAGAAATTGGCAATCCTTTCATAATTGTAAGCATCGAGTTCAACTTTCCATAATTTATTGCTGTTTTACCTCTAATTAATTCAGCTGGATCAGGATTTTTCTTTTGAGGCATTATAGATGAACCAGTAAGTACTCTGTCACTGAATTTTAGAAAATTAAAAGCTTCAGAATTAAATATAATAAAGTCTTCCGCTAATCTTGACATATGCATTGCACATGTAGCAGCAGCCGATAAAAAATCTATTGCAAAATCCCTGTCACAAACCGCATCAATAGAATTTCCAGTAGGTTTTTTGAAGCCAAGTTTTTTTGCAGTAAACTGCCTATCTATTTTGTAAGATGTACCAGCTAGTGCTGCAGAACCTAAAGGACACTCATCTATTAAATCTATATTGTTCAAAAATCTTTTTTTATCTCTATTAAGCATTTCAACGTAGGCTAACAAGTAATGCGCAAAAGAAATTGGTTGTGCGTTTTTTAAATGGGTGAAACCTGGCATAACGGTATATATGTTTTTCTCAGCTTTTTTTAAAATAGATTTAATTAATGAGTTCAAAATATCATTAATATCTAATGATGCTTTTTTTATCCAAATTTTAAAATCCGTTACAACTTGGTCATTTCTTGATCTTGCAGTATGAAGATATCCAGCAGATTGACCAATAATTTCGAATAGTCTTTTTTCTATATTTTGATGAATATCCTCAAATTTTTCTTTAAATTTGAATTTATTTTTTTCAATCTCTTTCTCTATTTTTTTAAGACCTTTTATTATTTTAGTACCATCTTTTTTTGGAATAATTCTTTGTTTAACAAGCATTTGTGCATGAATTATTGATGCAAAAATATCTTCTTTATAAAGTCTTTTATCAGTATTAATTGACGATCCAATTCTCTGAAAATTTCTAGAATTTCCTTTACTAAATCTATTAGACCAAACCGTCTTATTTTTATTTTTCATTTTATATGTTAAACCCTTTTATATATGAATATTTCAAGGTTATTTTTATTCCAAATAATTTTTTCTGCTTTTTTTCAGTTCAATTTTTTATCTGCAGCTGAACCTTTACCATTCAATAATATAGTTCTTCACAAAAATCCATTACAAGTTTCTCAAGTAAAATTTAAGGATTTTGACTCAAAAGTTATTGTACTGAATAAAAATGATGGCAAGATTAAGATACTAAACTTTTGGGCAACATGGTGTGCTCCCTGTAAGGCTGAAATGCCATCATTAGATAAATTTACAATAAAAAATCCTGATTTTTTGGTCTATCCAATTAATTTAGAAAAGATTAATCAAGTGAAAACAAAAAAATTTTATGATGATTTAAACATTCAAAATCTAAAGATTTTTTTTGATGATGAATTTAAATTGGCAAAACAATTTAAGTTAAGGGGAGTTCCAACAACAGTTTTTATAAATCAAAATGGACAAGAGTTTGCGAGAGTATTAGGCGATATTGATTTTAATGACAAAAATTTTATTAAATGGTTAAATGAACTAAGGTAATATTTATGAGTTATAGTTTAAATACTTTAATAATTAATCCAAATTCAAATTCACCACCAAAAAATGCAGTCATACTTTGTCATGGCTACGGTGGAGATGGAAATGATATATCTATACTTGCAAATTATTGGAAAACCTTTTTGCCTGATACATTATTTATTTGTCCCGATGCACCCGAAGTTTGTAAAGTTAATCCTACCGGTTTTCAATGGTTTGATCTTATGGACAACTCTGAAGAAGAGATACTTTCTAAATCCTTAATCGCTGAAAAAAAATTAGATAATTTGATTAATGAAGTTAAAAGTAAAAATCAATTAAGTTTTCAGGATATAGCTCTTGTTGGATTTAGCCAGGGCTGCATGATATCTTTGCAGACGGCACTGAAAAAAAAGGATCAAATTAAATGTTGTATTGGCTACTCTGGTAAAATTTTAAATATAAAACATTTAAATCAAAACATAAACTCAAGGCCAGAAATTTTTTTAATGCATGGTGATAAAGATGCAGTTGTACCAATTAATTCTTTTCTTGAAGCTAAAGAGTTTTTTAATAAAAACGATTATAAAATTGAAACAAAAATTTTCACAAATTGTGAGCATAGAATTCCTACAGAAGGATCTAGTATTGGTTTAGAGTTTTTAAAAAAAAATCTATATAAATAAAACATTAAGGTGTAACAAAATTATAACTTGATAAATATTTTTCTATAAGTTAGCATAAAGTATGATTATAGCTTCAAATGAGAGAGTCCCTCTTGAAAAGTGTCCTGCATTGGTTTTGAACGCAGATTTCAGACCGCTAAGTTATTATCCTTTGTCTTTATGGTGTTGGCAGGATGCTATCAAATCTGTTTTCTTAAATAGAGTAAGTATAGTTTCATCCTACGAAAGAAAAGTTAGAAGTCCATCTTTTGAAATGAGTTTACCAAGTGTAATAGCATTAAAAAGTTTTGTAAAACCATCTACACATCCAAACTTTACAAGATTTAATGTATTTCTTAGAGATAAGTTTACTTGCCAATACTGTGGAGATAAAAAAGATTTAACGTTTGATCATTTACTTCCAAAATCTAAAGGTGGCCTAACTGATTGGGAAAATGTCGTTACCGCATGTTCAACTTGTAATGTCAAAAAGGGAGGTAAACTTTATACAAATTGCGATCTTCAGCTTAAAAAAAGGCCATTTATTCCAACTGTAGATGATCTACATAAAAATGGCAGAAATTTTCCTCCAAATTTTTTACATGAAAGTTGGATGGATTATCTTTACTGGGATATTGAATTAGAGCCTTAATTATATTTTTTCAGAAACTTTAATTGCGGCTTTAGATGTTGTTTGTATAATTTTATCCAATACAAAATATAATCCTTTCTTAGATGCACCTTCATTATAAGCTAAGTTTTTATGGTCAATTTCATCTTGTCTAAATTTTGTTATAGATTTTTTTAAAGATTTTTCGTCATCACCAAGTTTATCTAACTGACTTTTATAATGTCCATCTATAACCTCTTCAACAGAAGCGGTACAAAGCATTGCTGCTTTTTCCCCTAACATAGTTGTACCAAATCCGAGCGTTACTCCTAAAAGATCCCAAATAGGGAGAAAAATTGTAGGTTTAATATTTCTATCTTTTATAGCTTTATCAAAGTATTCGAAATGCTCTTTTTCATGCTCTTTCATTTCTTCAATCAATTTTTTTAATTTTTCATTTTTTTTAAAAGTGTTAAGAGCAAGAAGTTGACCTTCATAAATTTTGATAGCACCACGCTCTCCGGCGTGATCAACTCTTATAATTTCTTCTAAAGTTTTTTTATTTGTTGTTTTCATATTTTTTAAACATCTTAAAGAATATATACGATAAAACTAATGAGAACATGGTATTAATTGAAGCAAGGGATAGGCCTAAAAATCTAAAAGTAACCTCCTTACAACTTATAGTATTTTGTTTTAATTGCTTCAAGAGATCTTCTTTTGATAAAATTTGATTTAAATTTTTTGTTTCGCAAACTGCAGATTCATCAAAAAATCCTTGTTCAATTCCAAAATGATAAAATGCAATAATTGCACCTAATAAAGATACTATACTCAAAATAAGAAGGTGAATTTTAATATTTTTTTTTAAAACAAAAATACTCGTTAATAACAAAATTGAAATAAAATAAGGATACCTTTGGTATATACAGAGTTTGCAAGGTTCATGACCAAGACCATACTCAATTATAAAAGCTGAAACTAAAGACAGAACAAAAAGGAAAAATATTATTATTAAAATTGATTTGTATTTTTTATCTGTCATTTTATTAGGTAAAAATAAATTAGTCCTAAAACTATAAGTATAAATACAGTTATTATTAGAGACCATTTAGTCCCATGCTTTTCTAGAAATGGACCAAACTTTTCACCAAATTTATATGTCAAGAAAGCTACTAAGAAAAATCTTGACCCCCTAGTCAAAACACAAATAACAATAAAGAAAATTAGATTAAAATGTATAAAACCACTTGAAATTGTTAATAGCTTAAAAGGAAGAGGCGTAAAGCCTGCAGTCACTAAAATTCCAAGCCAAGAAAAGAAACCTCCAGCTGTTGAAAATTTCTCCTTTAAAAAGTTGGGGTCTTGATAACCATATAATTGAAAAATTTTGATACCAATCTCATTAAAAAAAATGTATCCAATCAAGTATCCGAAAAGAGCCCCAAGAACAGAAAAAATAGTTGCAATTAAAGCTATTTTTATAAACTCATTTTTCTTTGCAATAACCATTGGAATAATCATTACGTCTGGAGGTATTGGAAAAAAAGAACTTTCTATAAAAGACTCAAATGCTAAAAAAGGTTTAGCATATTTTTTTCCTGCCCAATAAACACATTTATCGTATAATTTTTTGATCATCTTTTTGGTTGCGTCTTAAATTAATTCAAAACATAATGATTGTAAAAATAAAAATTTATGTGGAGATATGGGCGAATGGTGGAACTGGTAGACACGTTGGATTCAAAATCCAATGGTAGCAATATCTTGAGAGTTCGAGTCTCTCTTCGCCCACCAAATTATGGAAATTAATAAACTTAATAGTTTAGTAGAGTTATTTTTTGAAAAATTAGACAAAATAGATAAAGACAAACCATTTTTGAAGTGGCTCAAACCAAATAAGTCAACTTATACCTGGTCTCAAGTTTCAGAAAGAATTTTTAAATTAACCAATAAAATTCAATCTATAATTAATGAAGGTGACAGATGTTTAATACTTTCTGAAAATCGACCTTATTGGTTGATGTCCGATATCGCAGTAATGAATGCGGGTGGAGTTTCAGTTCCAATTTTTACGACTTACTCTTCTAATGATTATAAATATATTCTCAACGACTGCAAACCGTCGATTATTATTGTATCAAATAATGAACAGTTTAAAAAAATAAAAAACTTTTTAAATCCCGAGGTGAAAGAAATTATTTCTTTCGAGAAGATAGAGTACAAAAGTTTACTAATAACGGAAATTTTAAAAATTCATGATAATAAAAAAATTATTAATCAAAGTTTAAAAAGAAATATGCCGGCATGTATTATTTACACTTCCGGAACATCTGGCAACCCTAAGGGCGTTATTATAAGTCATGGAGGTATTTTGGCAAATTGTGAAGGTGCATTAGATTTACTTAATCCTTTGATTAAAAAAAAGAGCCCAATATTTCTTACCTGGTTACCTCTCTCACATTCTTATGAGCATGCTGTTCAATTTATTCAAATTTTGACTGGAGCAAAAGTTTTTTATGCTGAAAGCTTAGAAAAACTGTTATCAAATATGTCTGAAGCTAAGCCAACAATAATGACAGCAGTTCCAAGATTTTATCAAAATTTATATAATAAAATAAATAATAATTTTAAAAAGCAAACTGGTTTAAAAAAATTTCTTATAAATAAAACTATTAATTTAGGCATCAAATCACTTAATAACCATAATCTTAAAATTCATGAAAAGTTTTTAAATTCTTTATGCCAGGTTTTGGTTAGGAAAAAAATTAAAAAACAATTTGGTGGTAATCTTCAAGCTTTTGTATCTGGTGGAGGTGCACTAGATAAAAATATAGGTGAGTTTTTGAATGCTGTGGGTTTGCCAACATTACAGGGCTATGGACTTACAGAAACATCTCCAGTTGTCAGCTGTAATTTACCAGGTGATATAAAAGTTGATACTGTCGGTCCACCTTTTAAAACTAATCAAGTTAAAATTGCACAAGATGGGGAAATACTTGTTAAGGGTGAGAATGTAATGTTAGGTTATTGGAATAAAGAAGAAGAGACAAATAAAATAATTAAAAATGGTTGGTTACATACTGGAGATATAGGTGAGTTTGATAATAATGGATATTTAAAAATTACCGATAGAAAAAAAGATATAATTGTAAATCTTGGTGGAGACAATATTTCACCCACTAAAGTTGAAAATCATTTTTGTAATCATGAAATAATAAAACAATGTTTAGTTTATGGAGACAAAAAAAATTATCTTGTTGCTTTGATAGTTGTAGACTCTAAAGACAAAAATAATTCAACTATAGGAAGTATAATTGAAGATTTAAATAAAGATTTAACTTTAATTGAAAAAGTTAAAAAATTTATTTTAATTGA
>CACHSH010000016.1 GCA_902582475.1 uncultured Pelagibacteraceae bacterium
GAGTTTTTATTATAGAAGATAGTGCCCAATCTCATTTTGCATTTAGTTGCTACAATTGTGGTAGAGCAGGTGAAGAGGTTTGTTGCAAAAAAGAACTCAATCATTCTTACGCTGATTTATCTTGTTATAGTTTTTATCCATCAAAAAACCTTGGTGCTTATGGAGATGGTGGATTGATAACTACTAATAATATAAATTTTAACCGTAAATTAAAAATATTGAGAAATTTGGGAACTATCAAAAAAAATGTTCATGAATATGAGGGTTTAAACAGTAGATTGGACACCATACAAGCATCTATTCTTTTTGAAAAAGTAAATCATACAAAAAAACATAATGAATACAGAAGAAAAATATCAAAGTATTATGATGATGAGTTGCAATTTATTAGTGAGGTTAAAACTACAGAAACTAGACCGGGATCATCTAGACATTTATACGTTATAAGAGTTAAAAATAGAGACAGACTTTTAAAGTATTTACAAAAAAATGGTATAAGTTCACAATTACATTATCCTTACAGTCTTAATAGAGCAGGGGCATTAAAGGCCAGTGTTAAGAAAGAGAGTCTGCCAATATCTGAGAAATGGGCTAAAGAATGCCTAAGTCTCCCTGTATATCCATATATGAAGCTTGGTGATGCTGAAAAAGTAGTAAAGACAATAAAAAAATATTTCAATTATTAAATGAGCCCGGGCTCACATAATGTTTATTTGATTATTTCAAAGAAAAAAGGGTTTTATAAAACTTATGTTGGATATGCAAAAAACATTAAAAATAGATTAAATCAGCATAATTCAAATAAGGGTGCAAAAAGTACTAAAGGGAGATATTGGAAATTAATTTATAAGAAAAATTTTAAAGATAAAAGTAGGGCTTTAAAATACGAATACTTTTTAAAAAAAAATAGAAAATTAAGAAATGATATAAAATTAAAATTTATAAGAAATTATGGATAAAAAAATTATTGTAAAAGTAGCTGCTGGATTAGGTAATCAAATGTTTATGTATGCTAACGCATTCTCTTTAGCTAAAAGGTTTGGTTATAAATTATTCATTGATAATACATCAGGTTTTTTTCAAACTAAAAACAAAACTTTTGGTAGAGCTTTTGGATTAAATTTTTTTAATTTGACAGGACATTTAGCTGATAAATCTGATAAATACGATAATTATATTACTCATAATTATAAAAAAATAATTAAAACTATAAATAGATTTCAAAAAAACAAAGCTTTTTTGACGGATCCTAAAGGTTCAAATAAAAAAACCTATTACGAAAAAATTGACTATACTCTATCTGATACAGTTTATCTTGAGGGATATTTTGAATCCGAAAAGTACTTTTTTGATCTTAAGACTGAATTAATTGAAGAATTCAAAATAAAAAACTCTTATATTAACAATAAAAATAAATTTATTAATTTATTAAGTGAAAGCAACTCAGTTTCTATCCATGTACGTAGAGACAGATTTGTTGAACCAAGTTACTTCAAGGATAGAGGAAGAGAGCCAAAAAAGGATATGAGATTAGAAGATGTTATTAATTATATTAATAGAGCTGTCTCATATTTTGAAAATAAAATTGATAATCCAAAATTCTTTATTTGGTCTAATAATTTTTCTGATCTAGATAAAATATTTGATAGAAATAAGTTTATTTTTGTTCAGAATAATGACTATATAAATGATTTCTATTTATTTAGTTTCGCAAAACATTTTATTGTAAGCCCATCATCATTTCATTGGTGGGGTGCGTGGTTGAACCAAAATCCTAATAAAATTTGCGTAAGACCTTCTGACAATTTAAATCCCTCAAATAATAAAGATTTCTGGCCAGAAACCTGGTCTATAATTTAACTTTATTTAAGGCGTTATTTTTAAATAAATTCGCCTCTTTAATATATCTTCTAACCATTTGAGTTGTTTTATGACCTGTCATTGCCATTATACTTCTTTCATCAGCGCCGGACTCGGCCGAAACTGTTGCAAATCCTGATCTTAAACTATGGCCTGAAAAGTTTTTATTATCTATCCCAGCCATTTCTAAATATCTTTTAATTATCAAAACTACCGATTGATCAGTTAATCTATCATTTGTTAATGATGATCCTTTTACAAATCTTCTAAAAATTGGACCTTCTTTAATTTTTGATAAATTAATCCATTTCTTTAAATGAGATACGGGGCAATAATCTTTATTTGAGAAGTAGGGCAGTCCTTTAACCATCCCTTCCCCAAATTGGTCTGTTTTTGATCTTCTAAGAGTGATTTTTAAACCTTCAGGTACAAACTCCAGATCTTCACAATCTATTGATATTAATTCTGTTCTTCTAAACCCGCCTCCGAAACCAGTTAAGATAATTGTTTTGTCTCTAATTTTCTTAATTTCCTCAATTTTATCTTCATTTATTACTTTAATTATTGCTTTTAAATGATTGATTAATATAGGTTTTTTACCCCTTTGAATACTTCCTTTTGTACGTTTAATACCCATTAGATTTTCAATAATAACTGGATGTTTTGTATCTAAATAATACCCTTTGTGTTTATGAATCATGCTTATAGATACTAATCTACGCCTTAAAGTGCTCATTTTAGAATTTTTTCCTGACAAATAAGTTAGATATAAAGCTGCTATTTTGGGCTCAGTCGGTAATGACTTAAAACCATGCTTAGCACAGAAGGCTCCAAAGTCTTTAAAATCTGATTTATAAGCCCTTATAGTATTGCTTGCCTTAGAACTTTTAAGATTATTTAAGGTTTCCTCATGTAAGGCTTTTAGATCTGTAACTAGTTTATTCATATCTATTACTATTGATAACAATTAATTATCACTACTAATATAATAGATGATTTTTAAAGTCAAGTGATTAAATATACGATGATGTTCGAGTCTAGAAAAAGAATTGTGATGGACCGAGGTCCAAGCTGGCCGGATTATGATAAAGCTGAGCCATTTATGGTTAGATACTATCCATTATTTCGTAAAAGACCTAAATGGTTCCCTTTCAATATCTTCGTTCACCAGATCTTAAAGAGTGATAGAGGAGATTTACACGACCATTATTGGTCTTATTTGACTATTGTAGTTAAGGGTGGATATTGGGAAACAAGGGAAAACGGGACTTTTTGGAGAGGGCCTGGCTATATAGGCTTTAGAAAAGGGACAGATAGGCATAGTTTAAAGATCCCAGAGGGTAAATCAGCCTGGACAATCATATTTGTAGGTCCCAACAAGGGTTCAAAGAAGTATGCAAGATATCAAAAAAAGCCATAAAAATGTGGTCTTTTATGCCTGAAAAACCCTTATTTTTCAACGTTTTTTGCAATCTGAGGGTGTAATTTTTTAAAAATATAGGTTTTATGCGGTCTATCAGAGCCTATATGTATATATCACGAAAATAGGCCTATATATGGCCCATTAAACGCTATATTCTGATATTGCATTGCTCCCCTATTTCATCAAATAATAATGGTTGTTTGTTAGCAGGCCAAGAAATAATAGGCTCCAAAAAGTGTTATTTTAAGCCATTTTTTACATATAAGATCTTATTATCAGATAAGCAATCCAAAATATCCTAGTCTTATATAAGCTCCTATTATTTTATTGATTAATTATAAATATTAAATATCAATTTATTCAATAAAAACAGATATATAACAAAATAACTTAAAGTAATACTTTAAGATTAAAATAGACTAATTAAACAAAATACTTGAGAGATAAGTATACGACAATAGGTAAAGTAAAAAACGAGATGGTTGTAGACACGAAAATAGTGCTGGCGATGCTATCAACAACTTTTTTAGGAGAGTACATAGAGCCAACTAAATAGGTTAAAATCGCACTAGGCATTGAACTTTGAATAAATATAACACCCGCCTCTACCCCAGACAAATTAAAGAAGTAAATAATTAAAAGACCAATAATTGGACCAAAAAACATTCTAGTAAATGAGTTTATTAATGAAAGCTTAAAGGAAAATACTTTTAACTTTGTAAGAGCAATACCTAAAGCCATTAAAACCATAAATATAGTTGCATAAGATATCAAGTGAGTAGCGTTTTCCAGAAAAGTAGGGACTTTTAAATCAAAATATAAAAAAATAAAAGCAAATATAATTCCATAAATTGGACCATTTCTAAATAGTATTTTAAAATCTAATTTCTTTTTTGCTAGAAAAATACCTAAAGTAAAGTGCAAAAGCATTATTACTGATGCAATAGCTCCAGCAATACCAAAACCGGTATTACCATAAGCAAATAAACATACAGATAAACCAATATTTCCATTGTTTGGAAGAATTAAAGGAGGTAGCTCATAGATAATATCTCTTTTCGTTAAAATTAATGTAATGATACCTACAAAAGCAAAACCAGATACCATAATTATTTTATAGGTAAAAAATTCAATAAAAGTTTCAAGATTAACGCCGGTTGATGTAAGTGAATAAAAAATTAGAGCTGGCGTTCCGAAAGTTCCAGTTAACTTAGTAATAAAATCAGTATCAAATTTGGGATTTTTTTTTCCAAAATAAAACCCAATACCAATAACTAAGAAAACAGGAAAAAATACATCTACAAGCTTAAGGTAAATTTCCATTAAGCTCTTACATCAGATTTTCTAGGTTTTCTCAAGGGCTTATTAAAACCAATCGCTTTTTCAAATTCGCTTAATCGTTTATAAATTGATCTTAATTCAGTTATCCTCGTCCAATTTTGTAAAAATAATGAAAAACTACTTTGAACCTCTCTAAAAGCGCTAGAAGTTTGAATTAAAATACCAAGAGTCATTGCACCAGTAAACAGTCCTGGTCCCATTAATAAATATGGAACAATAATCATCGTCTGATTATACATAATTAACCATAAATCAAAGTAACCATAATGCAAAAATAATCTGTGATAATTAAATTTAATCCCGGTAAATAACTCTAATACAGTTGGTGGTTTTACATAATTTTGCCTATCGTCCTCGCCATACACTAATTCTTTTCTAAATGCGGCCTCAACTTTTTGGTTATTGTATTCAAGGCCAGGTAACTTTATTCCTACCAACCAACTTATTACCAGGCCACCTAAACTAGCAGTTAAAGAAACCCAAACCAACGAACCTGAAATATCTTTAAAATAAGGAATTACTACATTTGATGATAAGCCCCATAAAATTGGTATAAATGCAATCAATAACATTATGGCTCTAACTACTTGAAGGCCTAAACTCTCTACAATTTTTGCAAAATTCATACAATCTTCTTGAATTCTTTGTGAGGCGCCTTCAACTTTTGCATCAACTTTTTTCCAATATGGCATATATGAAAAAGTCATTGCTTCTCTCCATCTGAAAGCCCAAAGTCTAGTAAAATAATTTGTAACGGTATAAATAATTACATAGGGAATAGCTAATTTCATAAATAGAAAAATACCATCATAAAATTCTGATATATCTCTTTCTGTAGCCTTCTGGAGTAAATCGTAAAAACCTTTATACCATTCATTAATTTGAACATCTATCCATGTCTGGGAAAGCAAAGATAGAAAAATAAAAAATGCACCGCCCCACGACCATAAAAGCCACTTTCTTTCAGTAAAAAAACTTCTCCACATGTTAATCTTTCAAAAAATTATCTGAATAAGATTTAATAATAAATTTTGACTTATTTGGTTCAATAACCTGAAAATGAATATTATTTTTTTTCGCATAATCGATAGCTTTTTCCTTTGTTGAAAATTTTAATATTACTTCACCTAAAGTATCATCACCGGACTCCCAACCCATAAGAGGATTTGTTTTTGTATTCTTGCTTTCAAACGCTAGAACCCATCTTTTTGTCTTACCCCTACCTGACTGCATGGCTGTTTTACTTGGTATATAAATTTTAGCTCTTTTCATAAATTTAATTTATTGGCAGACTACAGACCGATCCTGATATAATTTTGTTATTTAAATTAATTTTAAATTTCTGGGACACTTTACAATAATCACGGTTTATCATTGCAATACCCACTATCATCTTAAACCTCGGTGAATAAACGGCCGATCTTAAAAATCCAATTGTTTTTTGCTTATCGTCAAAAAGTTTTTCTTCTTTAGTTAAGTAAATATTTTTATCATTTATTTTTACGCCCATTAGTTTTCTTTTAATTCCCTCTGATTTGGCTTTTTGTAAAGCTTTTTTCCCTAAGAATTCTATATTACTTTCTAAATTTATATATTTATCTAATCCGCACTCAAAAGGATTATCATTATTATCCATATCATTACCATATGACAACAAAGCACCCTCTATCCTTTCTATTGCATTTGGGCACCCTGGTTTTAAATTGAACTCACCTCCTATCTTAATAATATAATCATAAAGCTTATGTCCTGAGGCTGTATCTTGAATATAGATTTCGTAACCACCTTGTTTTGAAAATCCAGATTTAGATATCATAAAATCTACACCTCCAAATTTATAATAATTGAAATTAAAAAATTTAAGTTTACTAATATTTTCACCAAAAACTTTGCTCATTAACTCAAATGATTTAGGTCCCTGCACTGCAAGAGTAGAAATATTTGTTTCGTGTATCTTAACTCTAAGTTTCATCGAGTCTGCAATACCTTTCGCGTAAAGTAAAACATCTGAATCTGCTATGCAAATTCTCCATTTCATATCTTCAACTTTTAAAATTAATGGATCATTAATCATATTACCATTTCCATCAATTAATGGAACGTAGTAACATTTCAATATTTTTGCAGAGCTTAGATCTCTACAGGTCATAAGCTGTACTAATTTATAAGAATCAGTTCCGGTAACTTCTATTTGTTTTTGAACAGACACATCCCACAATTGAACATCTTTTTTTAAGTGAAAGTATTCTTCTTCAAGAGATTTGAAATGTGTTGGTAGTAGCATATGATTATAAACGGTGTAACCACCTACTCCATATTTTTCTAATCTAGATGTATATGGAGTAACTCGAACTCTTCTATTTTTAGATATTTCAAATTTTTTCATTTAATTATGATATTTTTGAAAGTGTTTTTGTAATATTTAAATTCATATTTTCAAAAATATTTTTTTCGTTATTCTTAATATTTTTATAAATATAATTAACAAGTTTAGACAATGGTTCGGATAGATCTATTTCTGGAATTTCTAAACTATATTTTAATTGTTTGGCTTTAATATAATATATTTTAATTTTATAAATAGACTCATTTTCATCACAATAAATAATTGCATTTTTGAATTTAAATTTCATAAGTCTAATTTTGGTTGGTGATATCCATGAATTTTTAATAAAAACACTTAATTTGTTTTTATAAGTTAAATTTATGTATGCTGTGTCTGATTTGGGTGAGTTGGCATTATTTATTTTTAGTGATTTAGCTTTTATTGGGTTACTTTTAAGCAGGTAAAATAAAATTGATAAATCATGGACTGCTAAATCCCAAACTACATTAACGTCCTTTCTTACAGGTGCTTGTTCTCTATAAGACTCTATTTCGTTTAGTTTCCCAAACTTATTGGTTTCAATAATCTTTTTTATGTAATTAATAGAACCTGAAAAAATAAATGGATAATCAACAAATATTTTCTTTTTATTCATTTGTGAAATTTTTTCTAAATTAAGTACTTCTTTTTGAGATAATGAAATTGGCTTCTCAACTAAGATATGTTTTTTCATTTTTAATGCATACTTAGATATTTGGAAATGTGTATTTGTGGGTGTAGCTATAACAACTATATCAATGTTATTTGAAATTGATTTTTTATAATCCTTTGAGGTCATTATAAATGGAAAGTCTTTTTTTGCTCTTAGTAAATTTGTTTGAGACTTATCTGAGACTGATACTAGCTTAAAAAAATTAGAATTTTGAAAGTTTCTAGCTAACTTGGGTCCCCAATAACCATAACCTACAAGGCATACTTTTAATTTATTCATTTTTTAAAAATTCAGCCACCTTTTCTCTCATTTCAAAAGCATTTTCAAGTATTATCATGTGACCACAGTTTTTAATTATATGAACTTTCGAACCAGGAATTAATTCTGCAAATTTTTTTCCATTTTCCAATTTAATCATTTTGTCCATTTCACCGAAAATAAACAAAGTTGGAAATTTAATATTTTTTACAGCTTTGAGGCCATTTTTATAATTGTTACAAGCTATTAAATCTACGGCCAATACTTCTCTCACTTCTCTTGTTGAGTTTAAAATTTTTTGCAAAGGATTACCTCCTATAAACTGTTTTGAGTGACCGTAACCCCATTTCATCATTAAATTTAAAGATTCCATATCACCTGAAAGTGAAAGTTTAATTAAACTTTTATTAACTGGAATTTCATATGCGCCAGCAACAAAAACTAATTTTTTGATTTTTTTAGGAAATCTTAATGAGAATTCTAATGAAACTAGGCAACCTTGAGAATGACCAACAATCGTAACTTGATTTGCACCAATTTTATTAAGCAACTTATCTAACCAAACAGCAGTATCTTCTATACTTTTTAAACTCTCACCTTCGGAATTTCCATGTCCTGGAAGATCTATTGTAAGTACATTAAAACCAAGCAAAGAAATATACTGTTCAGTTAATGACCATACAACGTGGGATTGGCCACTACCATGTATTAAAATAACTGTTTCTTTATTTTTATCGAAGTTAAGTCCTGCATCAGATAGGAAAACTTTTTTTTTATCAACTTCAATAATCAACTTAATTCCTTAGCTTTAGCTCTAAGCTCGTACTTTTTTATCTTTCCTGTTGATGTTTTTGGAAGATCTCCAAAAACTATTTTTTTTGGAATTTTAAACCCAGCAAGCGTCTTTCTACAAAACTTAATAATTTCTTCTTCTGTAGCTTTTTTCTGTGGTGATAGCTCAACAAAAGCACATGGTGATTCACCCCACTTCTCATCAGGTTTTGCTACAACAGCTGACAATGATACTGATGGATGTTTAGAAATAGTATTTTCTATTTCAATAGATGATATATTTTCACCGCCAGAAATAATTATATCTTTTGATCTATCTTTAATTTGTATGTATCCATTAGGATGCATCACAGCTAAATCTCCAGAATGAAACCAGCCGTCTTTCATAGATTTATTCGTTGCATCCTTATCTTTAAAATAGCCTTTCATTACAACGTTTCCTCTTATCATAATTTCTCCTATTGTTTTTCCATCATGAGGAACTATTTTCATATTTTCTGGATTCATAACTTTAACATCTTCAGTATTTGGATAACGAACACCTTGGCGTGAACTTATATCTGCTTTCTCATCCTCATTAAGTTTATCCCATTCACTATTCCAAGCACACTGAAGGATATGACCATAAGTTTCCGTCAATCCATATACGTGCATAACTTCAAAGCCTAGTTCTTTCATTTTTTTAAATATTATACTTGGCGGCGGTGCGGCTGCTGTTAAAACATAGACTTTATGATCTAGTTTTATTTGTTCTTCTTTCGGTGCATTAGCCAACATATTTAATATAATTGGGGCGCCTCCAAAATGAGTTATTTTATGTTCTGCAATTAATTCGAAAATTTCCTTAGCTCTTATGTTTCTAATACAGATAACACGAGCGTGTAGCATTGCTAAAGTCCAGGGATAGCACCAACCATTACAATGGAACATCGGTACAGTGTAAAGAAAATTCAATCTATTTGGCATATTCCAAGCAGTTACACTCCCTGTAGCCATAAGGTATCCACCTCTGTGATGATAAACTACACCCTTAGGGTTTCCTGTCGTTCCTGATGTATAATTTAATGAGATTGCCTGCCACTCGTCATCTGGTCTTTTCCAAATAAAATTTTTATTTCCTGTATTAAGAAAGCTTTCATACTCAAGATCACCAATTTTTTTAGCATCTTTTAAATCTTCTTGCTTATCAATAATGTCTATTATAGAAATTTTTTTACTTAAAGTTTGTAGTGCCTTGTTTACAACTGGACTAAATTGTCTATCAACGATTAGGACCTTAGTATCTGCATGATTTAAAATATAACCTACTGTTTTAGCGTCTAATCTTGTATTAATTGTATTTAATACTGCCCCGGTCATTGGAACAGAATAGTGAGCCTCAAATAATTCAGGTGTATTTGCTGCCATAATAGAAACAGTATCACCCTTTTTAACCCCATGCTTTTCTAATGCGCTGGCAAATTTAATTGCTCTCTCGTAAACTTGTTTCCAGGTGTAAGTTCGATTCTTATAAACTATGGCCTCATAATCTGGGTAAATATCTTTTGTTCTCTCTAAAAATGTTATGGGTGTTAAAGGAACGTAGTTTGCTTTATTTTTTTCAAGGTTCTGTTCGTAATTATTCATTTCAATTAAAGTTTGCCTTCATCATTGATTGACTTCCTGTAACTGCTGATAAATAATGACTTTGGGCTCTTGGTAAAATTTTATCAAAATAATAGGTGGCTGTATTAATTTTATCTTCAAAAAAAGATTTATTAGTATCATATTTATCGTAGCTTACTTTAAGAATTTTTAGCCAAGAATGAGCTAAACCTAAATAACCTAAAACCTTTAAATAATCATTGCAGGCAGCGCTAACATCATCTTTTGAATTTTTATTTTTTTCGATAAGCCAAGATGTAAAATTATTTATAAGTTCAATATATTTTTGAAATTTTTGAACAAATATTGTAAGTTCTTTATTTTTGTCGTAATCTTTTATCTCTTTTGTAATTTGAGCTATATAGTTATTGTAAATATTATTGTTAAGAATTTTTCTAAAAACTAAATCAATAGCTTGAATTGAGTTAGTTCCTTCATAAATTGGTGTTATTCTATTGTCTCTAAATAATTGTTCGACTCCTTGATCCTTTGTGTAACCATATCCACCAAAAACTTGAATTGCATCATTTGTTATTTCCATTCCTATGTCTGTAAAAAAAGATTTTATAAGTGGAGTCATCATAGAGACCATATCATTAGCATTTTTTTTAATAATTGAGTCGGAATGATTTAAGCTTACATCTATTTGTTGTGAAACCCAAAAGGCTAGAGATCTTTGACCCTCAATTAATGATTTCATATTCATTAAACTTCTTCTGATATCTGCATGTTTAATTATTAAGTCTGCATCTTTATTATTACTATTGTTTGCTTTGCCCTGCTTTCTCTCTTTAGCGTATGAAAGTGCATTTTGGTAAGCTGTTTCTGAAATACCTAAACCTTGAATACCTACAACAATTCTTTCTAAATTCATCATGGTGAACATTGAACTCAAACCTTTATTTTCTGGCCCTATCATATAGCCAGTTGCATTATCAAAATTTAGAACACAAGTTGGAGATCCTTTAATTCCCATTTTCGTTTCTATTGAACCAGTATTCACTCCATTCCTTGGACCAATTGATCCATCATCTTTAACAGCAAATTTAGGTACTAGAAATAAACTAATACCTTTTGTTCCGGATGGTGATCCAGGAACCCTTGCTAATACTAAATGTATTATATTTTCTGTTAAGTCATGATCGCCAGAGGTTATAAAGATTTTTTGTCCAGTTAACTTATAAGAATTATCTTTTTGTTTGAGCGCTTTTGTTTTCAATAGACCTAGATCTGTTCCGCAGTGAGACTCGGTTAAACACATTGTGCCGCTCCATTTACCTTCGACAATTTTTGGTAGATACTTATTTTTAATTTTTTCATCAGCATGATGAAGGATACAATTATAGGCTCCGATGCTTAACTCGCTATAAAGCTTAAAAGAAAGACTTGAAGATGAAAGCATCTCCTCAAAAAAAGTACTTACAGTCTTTGGCATACCTTGCCCACCATATTTTGGATCACAAGATAGTGATGTCCATCCGTCTTCAATGAATTTTTTGTAAGCCTCTTTATATCCTGGTGGAGATCGAACTATACCATTTTCATAAACACAGGGCTTTTCATCACCTATCTTTGCTAGTGGTAAAATTAGTTCCTGATTAATTTTAGCGGCTTGCTGTAAAACATCTTTAACTAAATCAGAATTAATTTCTTTGTATTTATCTATTTCTTTATAGTTTTTATTATCTTTTAAATGATCAAATAAAAACATCATTTCTTCGACTGGTGCATTGTATATGGGCATTTAATTTATAAGTGGTTTTCCAGTTTTTAAAGTATGAACTATTCTACTTTGAGTATTTTGTGTTTCTAATAATTTCATAAAACTATTTAATTCTAAATTATACATTTGATCCTCCGAAATTTCTTTATTTTTTTCAGTATCTCCACCACTTAATACATATGCTAATTCATTACCAACTACCATACCATGATCTAATATCTTTTTATTATTATATAATTCATCAAGTTTCTTTTGCATTTTTTGTCTCACTTGGTTCCCTGATAATTTAAATTTACATTCCATTGGAGGTTTAAATTCTTTATTTTTTTCAATAAACTTTCTAGCAACTCCAAAAAGGTTGTTTCGATTAATGATTACTTCATGGTTGCTATCTAAAAATAAAAGAGGTTTGGCCTCTTGAGGTGAAGTGGCTGTTCTAGCATAACCAATAATATCAAATACTTTAAGTGAGGCGAATTCTGGATCATTTTTTCCTTCATTGGTTTGTGTCCAACGCCATAAAAGTTCTTTACACCCACCTCCTGCGGGAACCAAACCAACAATAGTTTCAACGAGACCCATAACTATATTTGTATGAGAGACTACGTAATTGCTTTGTAATAATACTTCTTCGCCACCACCAAGAGCTAAACCAGAAGGTGCGGATACAACTGGATTTCTACAATACTTTAAATGTTTACATGTTTTTTGAAAATACTTTATGAATTTTTCAACAGATTTCATGTCTCCATTTTTAACAAATTCCATAACATAATTAAGATTAACGCCTGCTGAAAATTGCATACTTTCATTTATTATAATCATGGGTTTATCGGTAGCACTCATTAATGCATCCATGGAATCATAGTCTAAGGCATTAGCTTTAGTATTAAACTCAACAATATTAAAATCATTAAATCGAAAAATTTCTGCAGAATTATT
>CACHSH010000017.1 GCA_902582475.1 uncultured Pelagibacteraceae bacterium
AATCTAAGATTAATACAAAAATATGCAGTTAAATTAGGTGGAGGAACTAACCACAGATTTAATTTAAGCGATGAAATTCTAATTAAAGATAATCATATAGCTATTGATAAAAATATAAAAAATATTATTGAAAAAGCAATAAAGAATAGAAAAGGTAAAAAAATAACTGTAGAGGTAGATAGTCTTAATCAATTAAAAAAAATAATTGGACTTAAATTTGATAGAATTTTATTTGATAATATGAATGTAAAAAATTTGAAAGAAGCAGTTAAAATTTCCAAAAAGTATTATGAAACTGAAGCCTCGGGTGGGATAACGCTTAAAAATATCAAAAAAATATCCTCGACTGGTGTGCAAAGAATTTCTGTTGGTCAAATTACACACAGTGCACCTGGTGTAGATTGTAAATTAGATTTTATCTCCTAAGTTCAGCTTGTGCTGCTGCTAATTTAGCAATTGGGACTCTAAATGGTGAACAAGAAACATAATTTAAACCAACCCTCGAACAAAACTCTATACTTTTTGGATCACCCCCGTGCTCACCACAAATTCCAAGTTTAAGTTTTTTATTATTCTTTTTGCCTCTCTCAGATGCAATTTTAACTAATTCTCCTACGCCATCCTTGTCGATGCTGACGAAAGGGTCAGTATTAAAAATTTTGTGATCTATATAATCGTTTAAAAATTTTCCTGAGTCATCTCGGCTTATACCAAAAGTAGTTTGTGTTAAATCGTTTGTTCCAAAACTAAAAAAATCAGCGTATTTAGATATTGGTGCCGCTCTTAATGCCGCTCTTGGCAACTCAATCATGGTACCTACAAAATATTCAATTTTTACTTTATTTTCTTTTTGAACTTTGTCTGCAACCTCATTCACTAATTTTCTCATTATTCCAAGTTCGTCTTCCGTTGAAACGAGTGGAATCATTATTTCGGGTATTACAGATTGTATTTTTTCTTTTTTACATTCAATAAGAGCCGTAAAAATAGCTTTACACTGCATTTCATAAATTTCGGGAAAAGATATTCCAAGTCTACATCCTCTGTGACCAAGCATAGGATTTAATTCATGGAGTTCGGCCACTCTGTCTTTAATTTCTTTAACTCCTAAATTAAGTGACCTTGCCAAAGCCTCCATATCTTTGTCTGTTTTTGGAAGAAACTCGTGTAATGGAGGATCCAGAAGTCTTACAGTTACAGGTAAACCTCTCATGATTTTGAAAATTTCTTTAAAGTCATTTTTTTGATGAGGTAATAATTTTTCTAAAGCAACTTTTCTACCATCTAAATTTTTCGAGACAATCATTTGTCTCACTGATAAAATTCTTTCTTCCTCAAAAAACATGTGTTCAGTTCTGCAAAGACCAATTCCTTCTGCTCCAAAACTTCTAGCCATTTTAGTGTCTTGGGGAGTTTCCGAATTAGTTCTTATTTTTAATTTTCTAAAATTATCTGCCCATTCCATTATAGTTGAAAAATATCCAGAGATATCTGGTTTTACAGTTGGGACAATACCTTGCATTACTTTGCCAGATCCACCATCAATGGTGATAGTATCGCCTTCTTTAATTACCAATTTTCCAACTTTAAATTCTCTACTTTCATAATCTATATTTATTTCTGCTGAACCAGAAACACATGGTCTACCCATTCCTCTAGCAACTACAGCTGCATGACTTGTCATTCCTCCTCTTGCGGTTAATATTCCCTTTGCAGCATGCATTCCGTGGATATCTTCTGGTGATGTTTCTAGTCTAACTAAAATTGTATCCTCTTTTTGATTTTTCATTCTTTCAGCTTCGTCAGCCGTAAAAACTACTTTACCACTAGCAGCTCCTGGAGATGCTGGTAAACCTTTTGCAATTACTTTTTTTTCTACCTTATCATCTAAAGTAGGATGTAAAAGTGAATCAAGTGTATTAGGATCTATTCTTAAAATTGCTTCTTTTTTTGAAATTAATTTTTCTTTAACCATGTCTACAGCAATTTTAATTGCGGCTTTAGCTGTACGTTTTCCATTACGTGTTTGGAGCATCCATAATTTATTATTTTCTACAGTAAACTCGATATCTTGCATATCCTTGTAATGTTTTTCGAGTTTGATAAATATATTTTTTAATTCTTTAAAAACCTTGGGCATCGTTTCTTCCATAGAACTTTCTTTCGCACCAGCATCTTTTCTGGCTTTTTTTGTAATATATCTTGGAGTTCTACTGCCAGCCACAACGTCCTCTCCTTGAGCATTTATTAAATACTCACCAAAAAATTTATTTTCGCCAGTTGATGGGTTTCTTGTAAAAGCTACACCTGTTGCACAATCATTTCCCATATTGCCAAAAACCATAGATTGAACATTTACAGCGGTACCCCAATCACCAGGTATTTGATTTAATTTACGGTACGTTTTAGCTCTTTTGCTTTCCCAAGATAAAAATACAGCTTTGATAGCTCCAAAGAGTTGCTCGTATACATCTTGTGGAAAATTTTTTTTTGTTTTTTCTACTATTATTTTTTTAAAGTTTTTTATAAGTCCATCCCAATCTTCAGAATTAAGTTCTGTGTCCTGCAAAACTCCCTTTGTTAATTTATAATTATCTATCATTTCCTCAAAAATATGAGTTTCTACACCCATTACAACATTTGCGTACATTTGAATAAATCTTCTATAGCTGTCTTTAGCGAATCTTTCGTTAGAAGTATTTTCCTTTAGGGCGTTTACTGTTTTATCATTAAGCCCTAAATTTAAAATTGTATCCATCATTCCTGGCATTGAAACCCTTGAACCTGATCTAACTGATACCAATAATGGATTTTTATTGTCTCCAAATTTTTTTTTAGTCTTAAGTTCAATTCTTTTTAACTCTTTTTTAATTTCATTACATATTTTTTGGTCTAATCTTTTATTGTTCTTATAAAAAATTTCACACATTTTTGTTGATATAGTAAACCCTGGAGGAACAGGTAAACCTAGTCTGGCCATTTCAGCAAGGTTGGCTCCCTTACCTCCTAAAATATTTTTAGAATTTGAGATTTTTTTATTTTTTTTATCACCAAAACTAAATATAAATTTAGACATTAAGTTCCTTCCAATTTCGAAAAGTCAATAAAAGTATTAAATGTAGAACAGAGTCTTTGCAAGAGTTCTAATCTATTATTTTTAATATCGTTATTTTCGTCATTAACCTTAACATTATCAAAAAACTTATCAGTGGATATCTTAGTTTCTGATAAGAGTTTTAAGTGATTTTCGTAATTTTCTCTTCTTTCTTTTAATGTAAAGCTTTTACGAATATCGTTTATTTTTTCAAAAAGTTCTTTTTCTTCTTCTTGCTTAAATAGAACTGCGTCAGGACCATTTTTTGAAATATTTTCAGCCTGGTCAAGAATATTAGATGCCCTTTTGTAAGTTGAAACTGCATCCTTGCCTAAATCTTTAGAAATAAATTTATTCATAACAATTGTTTTTTTATATAACTCAAGAAAATTATCATTAATGTGGGAACTTATTGATGCTTCTATAATATCTGCTCTTATTTTTTTATCTTTTAAAATATTTTTCATACGTTCTCTAAAAAATACAATTAAATCCTGGCTTGTTTGTTTGTTTAAATCTTCTACTCCTTGATCGTTATAAATTCTTATTAGATAATCAATTAAGTCCTTCAAGTTTACTGTTAGATTATTTTCAATAATAGTTCTTATAAGTCCAATTGCAGAGCGTCTAAGTGCAAAAGGATCTTTAGAGCTAGTAGGTTTTTCATTTATTAAAAAGAAACCAACTAATGTATCTAGCCTATCTATTAAAGATAAACCGTAACTTATTGGTTTTTTTGGTACCGGGGAAGAAACACTAATAGGCAAATAATGTTCACTAATAGCACGACATACATCCTCTTCAAATCCTTGACTTAAAGCAAAATATTTTCCCATAACTCCCTGTAGGTCAGGAAATTCTCCAACCAAACCGGAAACTAAGTCAGATTTACAAACGGACGCTGCTATTTCAACTTTTTCTTTTTTTAAATTCAACTGATCAGAAATAAAATAAGCCATTTTTCTTAACCTTTGAGTTTTATCGTAAATAGATCCCAAATTTTCGTAGAAAGTAATTTCCTTTAATTTATTTATTTGTTTAATTAAATTAAGCGACTTATCTTTTTCCCAGAAAAAACTAGCGTCTGAAAGTCTAGCCTCCACCACTCTCTCATTTCCAGTTTTAATTAAATTTTTTTCGTCTTTTTTATTTGCAACTACAATGAATTCATTACTCATTCGATCTCTATGGTCAACTAACGTGAAATATCTTTGGTGTGTTTGTAATGTTGATCTAATTACCTCTTTAGGTAATTTTAAATAGCTCTTATCAAATTGAGCTAATAATATGCACGGTTTATCAACTAAATTACTTACCTCTGTAAGTAGTGATTGGCTTGTGTTCACTTGAAGTGATTTCTTTTTACATATTGCCTCGATTTTTTCTGTAATTATTTTTTCTCTTTCAGTATGATCTAGGATAATTGAATATTTTTTTAATACTTTTTTATAGTCTGTAAAATTAGTTATTTTTTTTTTTATAATTTCTGAATTTTCTTCAATCATGGTTAAATTAGAAGTTTCGAGATGCTGAAACTTAAATTTGAGAGGTTTATTATTAAAAATTAATAGGATTGATTTTAGTGGTCTTCCCCAACTCAATTCATGATCTGACCACTTCATGGATTTTTTCCAAGATATTCCATTCAAAGATTTTGTAATACATCTTAATATTTCTTCTTCACTATTGATCTCCTTGCCTTTTACTTTAAAAAAATAGAAAGAGCCTTTTTCTAATTTTTTTTCATATAAATCATTTTTTTCAATACCTTTTGATTTTGCAAAATTTTCTAAAACATTTGACGGTACACCTTTCTTTGGTCCTTTAATTTCTGCAGGTAAAATTTTAATTTTAATTGGTAAACCAGAAATACAAGCGACTATTCTTGTTGGTGTAGAATAAATTTTAAAATTTTCATATTTAAGGTTTGAAGAAGAGAAGCTTTCATTTAACAATTTATTAAATTGAGATCTTGCGCTTATTTGTAAATTTGGGGGGATTTCTTCACTAAAAAGTTCAATTAAAAGTTCTGACATTATTTTTCTTGGTTCTCTAACCAACTCGATCCAGTTCCTTTGGCTAGATCTCTAATTCTATTAATATAGCCTGTTCTTTCTGCAACAGCAATAACGCCTCTAGCATCTAACAAATTAAAAATATGGCTTGCCTTTAAACATTGATCGTAAGCAGGTAAAGCAAGTTTTTTTTCTAATAAACTTTTGCACTCTTGTTCTGCGATTTCAAAATTTTTTAATAGGGATTCTGTATTAGCGTAATCAAAATTATATGCTGAAAATTCTTTTTCAGATTGTAGATAAACATCTTTATATTTTACTCCGTTTTCATTCCAATCAATATCAAATACATTTTTCTTTCCTTGTACAAACATGCAAATTCTTTCCAAACCATAGGTCAGTTCAACTGATATTGGCTTACATTCTATTCCAGTCATTTTTTGAAAATAAGTAAATTGAGTTATTTCCATACCATCGCACCATACTTCCCAACCGAGACCTGCAGCTCCTAAAGTTGGACTTTCCCAATCATCTTCCACAAATCTGATATCATGATCTTTGGAGTCTATACCAATAGCTACCAAACTTTTTAAATAGATTTGTTTTATATCTTTTGGAGATGGTTTGATAATTACCTGGTATTGATAATAGTGCTGCAGTCTATTTGGATTTTTTCCATATCTTCCATCAGTTGGCCTTCTTGAAGGCTGAACATATGCAGCTTTCCACGGTTTGGGTCCTAGGGAACGAAGAGTTGTAGCTGGATGAAAAGTTCCTGCACCAACCTCTAAATCATAAGGTTGTAAAATTATACAGCCTTGTTTATCCCAAAATTTTTGTAAGCTAAAAATTAAATTTTGGAATGATAAAATTTTATTTTTTTTTTTTATTTTTTTTGGCATCTATAAACCAAATTTCTGCCACAGAGCTCTTTCTTCAATAGCACTAACAAAGTTATCAACTTGATCATCAAATGAGGATGATAATTTTTTTGCTAGAAAACCTTTTTGTTTTTCAAATTTCTTAATTTCAATATTTTCTCCAAATTTTTCTCTTAAAATTTGTTCTGCATTTCCTAAGCCGTCAATAAGACCCAGTTTTAATGAGGTCGATCCTGACCAAAATTCTCCAGTAAAGGTATTATTTTTTTCAGGATCTTTTAATTTAGATCCTCGACTACTTTTAACCAAATTAATAAAATCTGAATGAAGTTCTAATTGTAATTTTTTTATTCTTTCAATATCCTCTGGTTTTTCTTCCTTAAAAGGATCTAGTGTACTTTTATTTTTACCAGCAGTATAAACTCTTCTTTGGACTCCTATTCTTTTGATAGCATCCTGAAATCCAAATGAAGCTGAAATAACTCCAATTGAACCAACTATCGAACTTGAATTGGCATATATTTCATCTCCTGCACAAGCAATTAAGTACCCCCCTGATGCAGCAACATCTTCGGCGAAGACTAATACTTTTTTATTATTTTTTTTCGCTAACTGTCTTATGTAATTATGAATTAAATGTGATTGTACCGGTGAACCTCCTGGAGAATTAATGGATATAGCTATATTTTTAGCTTTTTTAATTGCAAACGCTTTTTTTAAAATTTCTTGTTGACCTGAAAAGTCTATGCCCTGCCTAAATCTTCCAGCAGACCCGATGACACCTGAAAGTCTAATGTGTGGAATAATAATTTTTTTTTTAAAAAATGAAAACATATGAATTTAGATTAATAATATTTCTTATATCAGTACATAAATTAAATTGAAATATAAATTACGCTACTCTTGGTTGAAATTGACATGCGTCACAGAGGTCTAAAATAATAATTAAATAATTTTTGAAAAGTATATAATGATTTTTATGGGTTCGGTAATTCCTCTAAAAAAATCTGCAAATAATGCTTATTTAGATTTAAGAAGCCATTTAGATGACAGGCTTGATTCTGTAGAAAAACTCATCAAAACAAAGCTTCAGAGTAATGTTGGTTTAATCAAAAAAATGAGTGACTATCACTTAAATTCTGGTGGAAAAAGAATCAGAGCTTTATTAACTATGGGCTCAGCGAAGCTTTCTGGTTATTTAGATGGAGATAGAGATATTAATTTGGCTGCATGCGTTGAACTAATTCACAGCGCAACACTGCTTCACGATGATGTTATTGATCAAAGCAAAGTAAGAAGAGGAAATAAAACACCAAATAATATTTGGGGAAACCAATCGTCTATTTTAGTTGGAGACTATTTACTTAGTAGATGTTTTGAAATGATGGTGGAGGATGGAAATTTAGAAATATTAAAATTACTTTCATCAACTTCAACCAAAATTGCCCAGGGAGAAGTAATGCAGCTTCAACATAAAGGTGAAGCTGATTTATTGGAAGAAAATTATATAAAAATTATCAATTTAAAAACTGCTGCTCTATTTTCTGCAGCTACAAGAGTTGGTGCATGTTTATCGTCATTAGATAACAAAAAAAAAGATGCCTTAGAGTCATATGGTAAAAACTTAGGTTTGGCTTTTCAAATTGCTGATGACGCTTTAGATTACTTCTCTAAAGAGAAAATATTTGGAAAAGAAATTGGTAAAGATTTCTTTGAGGGTAAAGTAACTTTGCCCGTTATTATTGTTTATCAAAAAGCTAACTCTATAGAGAGAGCTTTTTTAATAAATCTTTTTAAAAAAGATATAAGAGAAAAAAAATGATTTTGAAGAAATCTTAAAATTAATTAAAAAATATAAAGCCCTTGATGCTACTTTTAAAAGAGCTGAATACTTTGTCAATGTTTCTTATGATGCTCTTGGTATTTTTGAAAATTCACAAGAAAAAAAGATTTTACAAAATTTAACTAGTTTTAGTCTTAATAGATCTTTTTAAGGATAAAGAATTTCTTTTACCCATATATTATTTTCTTTTTTATAATTCAATCTCTCATGAATTCTATTTTTTATTTCTAACCAAAATTCAATTTGCTCGGGTTTTAAATTCCATCCGGACCAATAAGTTGGCCTAGGTACATTATTTTGGTCAGGATATTTTTTTTTAAATTCTTCAAATTTTTCTATTAATTCTTTTCTATTTTTCATAACGCTAGACTGAGAGGATGCCCAAGCACCTATTCTACTTCTATAGGCTCGAGAATTATAATAATCATCGGCAACTTTATTATCAACTACATTTACTTTGCCTGATATTCTTATTTGTCTTCTTAAACTTTTCCAGTGAAAACACATTGAAGCATTTGGATTCTTTTTTAGATCACTACTCTTTTTACTATTAAAATTTGTATAAAAAACAAAACCATCTTCGCTATAACCTTTTAGCAAAACCATTCTGACGCTTGGTATTCCTTTAGATGTTGAGGTTGCAAGTGATAAAGCATTTGGATCGTTTATTTCACTTTTTTCAGCTACAGCGAACCATTTTTTAAACAAAACAATAGGATTTGCTTCATCTTCGAAACAAATATCAAGTCCTAACGAATTTTGGCCATTTTTTTGATTCATAATTAATATAAAATAATTTATACATTAAATATCGATGTCTTTTAATACTTTTGGAAAAATATTTAGATTTACTACATGGGGTGAGTCACATGGTCCCGCTATTGGCTGTATTGTGGATGGTTGCCCTCCAAATATACCGATTTCAGAGAGAGATATCCAAGCCGATATGAACAGGCGAAGACCAGGTAATTCAAAATTTGTATCACAAAGAAAAGAGTCTGATAAAATTGAAATCTTGTCAGGTATTTTTAATGGAAAAACTACTGGAACCCCAATCTCAATTTTAATTCGAAATGAGGATAAAAGATCAAGAGATTATGAGTCTATTAAAAACAAATTTAGACCGGGCCATGCAGATTTTACTTATTTTAAAAAATATGGAATTAGAGATTATCGTGGAGGCGGTAGACAGTCTGCTAGAGAGACAGCTTCAAGGGTTGCTGCTGGAGCAATTGCAAAGGTAGTTTTAAAAAAGATATTAGGTAATAAATTTAGCATTTATGGTGCAGTTACACAGTTAGGTTTGATGGGTTGTGATAGAACAAATTGGAGTAATGGTGAAATAAGAAAAAATCCTTTTTTCTGTCCTGATAAAAAATCAGTTAAATTATGGGAAAAGTATCTTATGGCTGTTAGAAAATCTGGATCCTCATGTGGGGCTATTATTGAGTTAAGAGCCAATGGTATTCCGGCTGGGCTTGGTTCACCAATTTATTCTAAATTAGATATGGATATCGCTGGTGCATTAATGAGTATAAATGCAGTTAAGGGAGTAAATATAGGAGCGGGAATTAAAGCGGCCTATTTATCTGGCGAAGAAAATTCTGATGAAATGAAATCAAAATCAGGGAAGGTAAAATTTAGAAGTAATAATGCTGGAGGTATTTTAGGAGGAATATCTTCTGGACAGGAAATTATTGCTTCGTTTGCTGTTAAACCGACTTCCTCAATAGTTAATAGCAGGCAAACAATTGATAAAAAAGGTAAAAATACTAAAATATCTGTAAAAGGTCGCCATGACCCTTGTGTTGGAATTAGAGCCGTTCCTATCGGTGAAGCAATGCTCTCATGTGTGCTATTAGATCATTTCCTTATGAACAGGGCCCAGTGTGGTTAAGAAAGATTTTTATTTTTTGCAATAACAACATTAGAATTCAAAACATTTTCAATTTTTTGGACTATACTATCACAATCAAGTCCTGCTATTTTGTACATTTCATTTGGAGTATCTTGATCAAGAAATTTGTCAGGTAAAATCATTGACCTAAATTTAAGTCCACTATCAAAAAAACCTCTATCAGATAAAAGTTTTGAAACATGTGATCCAAAACCACCAATAGAACCCTCTTCTATTGTTATTACAGCCTCATGATTTGATGCCAATTCAATAATATATTTTTCGTCTAATGGTTTAACAAACCTTGCATCAAAAATACTTATTGTAATACCCTTTTTTTTTAAAATTTCTGAAGCTTTTTTGCATTCATTTAGCCTCGCACCAAAATTCAAAACAGCTACATGTTTTCCATTTAATATCATTCTGCCTTTTCCAATTTGAAGGATTTCTTTTATCTCAGGTAAATCAAGGCCCAACCCGTTTCCTCTAGGATATCTAAAAGCAGAAGGCCTATCATTTATAGATACCGATGTATTTACCATTCTTACTAACTCGGCTTCATCGCTTGCGGCCATTACTATAAAATTTGGAAGTGTAGCTAAATATGTTATATCAAAAGATCCTGCATGAGTTGCTCCGTCTGCTCCGACTAGTCCTGCTCTATCAATTGCAAATCTTACTGGTAAAGACTGTATAGCTACATCGTGAACTACTTGGTCATATGCTCTTTGTAAAAAAGTAGAGTAAATCGCCGCAAAAGGTTTGTATCCCTCAGTAGCTAGACCTGCAGCAAATGTTACTCCATGTTGTTCGGCAATTCCAACATCAAACATTCTTTCAGGAAATTTTTTTTGAAATAAATCTAATCCGGTTCCAGATGGCATTGCACCAGTGATAGCAACTATTTTTGTGTCATTTTCAGCATGTTTTATTAATGTATTTGCAAAAACCTTTGTAAAGGAAGGGCCCACAGATTTACTCTTAGATTGTTTGCCTGTTGAAACATCAAATTTTGTTACTCCATGGTACTTATCACCTGACTCCTCAGCGGGTTTATAGCCTTTTCCTTTTTTTGTTATAGCATGAATTAAAATTGGACCATCATGCTTTGAATTTTTAACATTTTCTAAAATAGTGACTAAATTATTTACATCGTGTCCATCAATTGGTCCAATATAATAAAAACCTAATTGACTAAAGAGTGTTCCGCCAGTTACTGCGCTTCTAAGAAAATCCTCCGCTTTAGCTGCCTTTTTAGAAAATCTCCGAGAAAAAGCTGAAAGTATTAGTTTGATAGTTTCTCTTAGACTAAAATAAATTTTACCTGACAAAAGTCTAGCAAGATATTTACTCATTGCACCAACGGGTGGTGCAATAGACATATCATTGTCATTTAATATTACAATTAGTTTAGATTTCATTATGCCAGCATTATTCATCGCTTCATAAGCCATACCCGCACTCATAGCTCCATCTCCAATAACAGCGATTACATTATTTTTATCATTAGAAAGTTTTTTTGCAGTTGCCATTCCAAGAGTTGATGAAATTGATGTAGAACTATGTGCTGCACCAAAAGGATCATATTCGCTTTCAGATCTTTTAGTAAATCCAGACAAACCACCTCCTTTACGAAGTGTTCGAATTTTATCTTTTCTTCCTGTAATTATTTTATGTGGATAGCATTGATGGCCTACATCCCAAACTAATTTATCTTTAGGTGTGTTGAAAATATAGTGTAATGCTACAGTTAGTTCTACTACACCTAATCCTGCACCTAAATGTCCTCCTGGTCGTAATATCTTTATTTTTCCGTACAAATTAATCACAGTCGATTCCAAACCAATTTTTGATCTCCCCCCATCTAAGATAAACCTAATCTTTTTTCCAAATTCGTCAAATACATCACTCGCTTTTATAGGGCTTACACTCATTGAAATATTTGCACTAGGTATTGCTAAGGGAAAATTTAATCTTCTTAATAGAAATTTT
>CACHSH010000018.1 GCA_902582475.1 uncultured Pelagibacteraceae bacterium
TTTATTAGGCATGCAAGATAAAACTAGTAATAAAATTTCTGACAAAAATTTATTAAATTTTTATTTGTCTTCAATTACTATTGAGGGATTTAAATACGAACCTACAAAAAAAAACAGATAAGAATATTTGGAAATTTTTAGTGGCATCAAACCTAATAGTAATTGATGAACTAGAAGATTCAGAAACAATTAAAAAATATGAGGTCGCAGCAAATGATGGATCTTTTGATAAAGATAAAATTTTTGAAATTTACTCATCTATTACATTTAATTTAAGTCAATTATTAAATGCCACAACAATATATCAGGGTCTCGAAGGCTACGAAGGAAGAGCGTTAATTTATCAAAGAGCTTTATTATCAGATAATGTAGAAAATAAAATAAAATTATATTTTTTATTAAAAGAATCTTTTGATAAAGAAAAATTAAATAATATTTTTAAAGAAAAATTTAGTGAAATATTAAAAGAAATAGATCCCGAAGATATACCTGAAGATTTACAAAAAATAGTTGAAAAAAATATAATTATTGAAAAAAATCTTGAATTAGGGAAAATTAAATATGATGATAAAATCTTGCACAGGTCAAAAGTAATCAAAATTTTCACTGATGATGAAATAAAAAAAGATAAAATAAACAAGGATCTTTCAACTGTTTATAAAAAAATTAAAAGAAATAAAAAATATTTTTACTCGATCAAGGATATTATGCTTTTAGAAACACTAATTGCTGACGATATTAAAATTCCTGCAGATTTAGACATAAAAACTCTCTCTAAAGATTTAACAGTTCCTTCAAGTATGGCATCACTTATTGAGGAGGGGCAAATTGGTTTATTCATGTTAAAACTTGTTGAGATTATTGGAAGTGATGAAATAGAAAATTTAGATCCAGAAACTTTATATTTTATTAATAATCTACTAAATAAAGGAAAAATTAAAAAGGTTAGAAACCAAATTCTTAATCTCGCCCTACCTTTGAGAGTATAATTGTATTATAAATTCTCATGGCTATCAGAAAAATATTAACTATTCCAGATCCCATTTTGAGAAAAAAATCTTTAACTGTAGACAAAGTAGATAAGGAAATTAAAAGTTTAATGGATGATATGTTAAACACTATGTACGAGGCTCCCGGAATTGGTTTAGCTGCAATACAAATTGGTATACCGAAAAGGATTGTTGTGATGGATTTATCAAAAGATACTGAAAAAAAAAATCCAATGTTTTTTGTTAATCCAGAAATTACATGGATGTCTGATCTAAAATCAACATACGAAGAGGGTTGCCTTTCTATACCAAACCAATTCGCAAAAATCGATAGACCTGAAAAATGTAACTTTAAATTTTTAGATTACGATGGAAATCCAAAAGAACTAAAAGCTGAAGGACTTTTATCTACTTGCATTCAACATGAAATTGATCACTTAAATGGTGTTTTATTTATCGATCACTTATCAAAATTGAAAAAAGATATAATTATAAAGAAAGTATCAAAAGAGAAAAAAGAAGCAGAAAGAGTAGTGGTTTAAATTAAAAAATTTAATGTCAAAAAAAATTGTTTTTATGGGAACACCAGATTTTGCTGTTCCTTCTCTTGAGGCCTTAAAAAATTCTGATAATCAAATTCTAGCTGTTTATACTCAACCGGCAAGAAAAGCAAACCGAGGTCAAAAATTAGTTCAATCAAAAATTGAAATTATCGCAAATAAATATTCTTTAAAAACAAGAACCCCAAAAACTTTAGACAGTGAAGAAGAATATAATTTTTTAAAATCATTAAAACCAGAAATGGTAGTTGTTGTGGCCTACGGACAAATAATTCCAAAAAGATTTTTAAATATTCCTAAGTTGGGTTTCATAAATGTACATGCATCTTTACTACCTAAGTGGAGAGGTGCTGCACCCATGCAAAGATCAATAATGAATTTAGATAAAGAAACAGGTGTCAGTATAATGAAAATTGTAGAAGAATTAGATGCTGGTCCCGTGATACACCAAGATAAAATTAATATAAATGAAAATATAGATACAATGATCTTATCAAAATTACTATCCCAATTAGGCGCAAAGTCTTTAATGAATGTCATTGAAAAAATAAAAAATAATGAAGCTAAATTTATTGAGCAAAATCATGAAGAGGCCACATATGCAAAAAAAATTACAAAAAACGAATCAGAAATAAAATGGAACAAAAATGCTAAAGAAATAATAGCAAAAATTAACGGATTAAATCCAAATCCGGGTGCTTGGTTCAAATACAAAAATGAAAGATATAAAGTGTGGAAAGCCGAAGTATCAAGCAAAAGTGGTTTAGAAGGAGAAACATTGGATAATAGTTTGACTGTCGCTTGCAAAGATAAATCAATAAGAATGATTGAGATACAAAAGGAGGGAAAAAATAGACAATCAATTGATCAATTTTTACTTGGAAATAAAATTCCTATAGGCGAAAAAATATTATAATGATAATATATCAAATTAAAGTTGAATATCTTGGTACAAATTTTGTTGGTTGGCAAATTCAAAAAAATGGTCTTTCAATCCAGGAGGTTTTGGAGAAAGCACTATCGAAACTTTTAAGAGAAAAGATAAGAATAATTGGATCTGGCCGGACTGATTCTGGCGTCCATGCAAATGAGCAATCAGCACATTTTAAAACTAAAAATAAGATAAATAATAAGAGTATTTTCATAAATTCAGTAAATTTCTTTTTAAAAAAATATTCCGTATCTGTTTTAAGTGTTCAGAAAAGACCAAGTAGTTTTCATGCAAGACACAGTGCAAAACATAGAATTTATAAGTATTTTATCGTCAATCGGCCCTCGTCACTTGTTATAGAAAAGAACAAGGCTTGGCATATTAAAAAAAAATTAGATGTAAAAATAATGAGAAATGGTGCTAAAATTTTAAAAGGAACGCACGACTTCTCAACATTTAGATCGTCAAAATGCCAGGCTAAATCACCAATAAAAACATTAAAAAAACCCAAAATTAAAAAAAGCAAAAGCAATATAGTATTTATTTTTCAATCAAAATCCTTTTTACAACAACAGGTAAGGTCCATGGTAGGCTCATTAAAATATCTAGGGGAGGGTAAATGGAATTTGAAGGATTTTAAAACAGCATTTAAAGCAAAAAAAAGATCTATGTGCGCACCTATCGCACCACCTCATGGTCTATATTTGTATAAAGTAAAGTATTAAAATTATGAGTAATTTACCAAAAAGAATACCTATATTTCCGCTTAGAGGGGTTATTTTTTTTCCTGAAACTGATTTACCATTAAATATTTTTGAGAGTAGATACTTAAAAATGATAAACGATATTTTAAATAATAATAAATACCTAGGAATGATACAGTCAAAAGAAGTTGATGGAAATGTTTATGAAATTGGATGTTTAGGTAAAATTGATGAACACAACAGAACTCAAGACGGAAGAATTATAATTAACCTAAAGGGTATAAATAGGTTTCAAATAGAAAAGGAGATAAAAAACAATGAGCCGTATAGAGAATTTTTTGTAAATTATGATCTTTTCAAAAATGATACAAATAATAATAAAGCACAAACAGGTAATGAAAAATTCAATGAATTAATTAAAAATTCTAAAATTTTTTTTAAAAAGCAAGGTATATTAATTAATTGGTCAGAATTGTCTAAGTTAAGTATTCAAAAACAAATATATAATTTAGCTATGATCTCACCAATAACTGCTGAGGAAAAACAAAAACTTATCGAAATTGTTGAAATAAATGATGTTGCTAATGTTCTAAACGAAATAACCAAGTTTAGTTTCTATGAAACATCTAATCAAAAAAAAATTTATCAATAAAATTAATTATCTTCTATAAGAGCCTTTAAGTGCATCTCTGAACTTTCTTTTAAGGCATTTAAATCATACCCACCCTCCAACACAGAAACCAGTTTAGAATTACAATATTTACCGATAGTCTCCAAAGTTCTTTTTGTGATATCGTAAAAGTCTTTTGATTGTAATTTAAATTGAGCTAAGGGATCATCTTGATGGGCATCAAACCCTGCAGAAAATAATAAAAATTTTGGTTTAAATTCTTTAAGTTTTTTTAGAACATGTTCATATGCATTCAAGTATTCTTCAGAGTTTGTTCCAGCTGGCAAGGGAATATTTAAAATATTATTGTGTTTACCTTTTTCATTATTTGCCCCTGTTCCAGGATAAAAGGGATATTGATGAGTTGATATATATAAAACTTTTTCATTATCATAAAAAATATCTTGCGTACCATTTCCATGGTGAACATCGAAATCTATTATTGCAATTTTATTAAGTTTATATTTCTCTATAAGATAATGAGCTCCAACTGCCACATTATTGTATATACAAAATCCCATGGCCTTATCTTTTTCTGCATGGTGCCCGGGCGGTCTTACAGGGCAGAAAACATTTTTAAACTCTTTATTTTGCACACTATCAATAGCTGTTATTATTGATGCAACTGCATCTGATGAAGCTTGTCTACTACCTGGAGACACAATGGTATCACCATCTAAAAAATGCAAACCCTTTTTTGGAAAGGAATTTTCTACCTCATCAATATAATCAGATTTATGCGTAATTTTTAAATATTTGGCATCAAACTTTAACGGTTTTTTCCAAATCAATTTTTTGTTTTTTTTTAAGTTTTTAATTATGACCGAAACTCGATCTGCTCTTTCAGGATGACCTTGACCGGTGTCGTGATTAAAATAAGTGTCCGTAGTAATAATTCCTGTTTTCACTTAAAATAACTTACCAAAATATTTTCATATATTTTAGTTAATTTTTTTAAATCAGAAACAGACACACTTTCATCTATTTTGTGCATTGTTTTACCTACTAAGCCAAATTCTAAACAAGGTGCAATATTCTTTATAAATCTAGCATCAGATGTGCCTCCAGAAGTAGATAGTTTTGGTTTAAGACCAGTAACTTTTTTAATAATGTTTTGAACCATATAAGTAGTTTTGTTTGGTTTAGTTAAAAATGCTTCACCTGACACTTCGTAACTTACTTTAAATCTAGATTTATTAACTTTCGTAACTGCTTTAAATATCTTATTGAGTTTACTTTTTAGAGAACTAGACGAGTGCTTGTCATTAAATCTAATATTAAAAACAGCTTCAGCAGACCCAGGAATTACATTATCTGCATGATTATCAATATTAATTTTTGTTACCTCAAGATTAGAAGGTTGAAAGTTTTTTGTTCCTTTATCAAGTTTTAAATCCTTAATTTTTTTTAAAATTTTAATTAATGTATTTGATGGATTATTAGCTCTATGTGGATAAGCAACATGGCCTTGAGAACCTATTACAGTAAGCCTACCAGTTAAACTTCCTCGTCTTCCAATTTTTATCATTTCACCAAGTTTATTTGGATTAGTTGGTTCACCCACAATACAAAAATTGATTTTTTCTCTTTTTCTTTTTAAATATTTTATAAGTCTTTTTGTTCCATTTACTGCTATTCCTTCCTCATCCCCTGTAATAAGTAAACTAATTGATCCTTTAAAATTTTTATTTTCATTTTTAAATCTACTTACTGCAGCCACAAAACAAGCAATTGATGCTTTCATATCATTGGCACCTCGACCAATTAATTTATTATTTTTTACAATTGGTTTAAACGGATTAGTAGTCCAATTTTTAATGTTTCCTGGTGGAACCACATCTGTATGTCCTGCATAGCAAAAATTTGGAGAAGATTTTCCAAGTTTTGCATATAGGTTTTTAATATTTTTAAAATTAATTATTTTACAATTGAAACCTATAGATCTTAAATTTTTAGCTAATAAGTTTATGGCCCCGGCATCCTTAGGCGTGATACTAGGTTTACGAATCAAATCTTTTGCTAACTTTAATTCACTTATATGCATGATTTTTAATCTCTTAACAAATCGTTTATAGAAGTTTTACTTCTAGTTTTCTCATCTACTTTTTTTACAATTACGACACAATATAGTGATGGTCCTTTAGGATTATTTTTGCTTGGCATTGAGCCTGGAACGACAACAGAATAGGCGGGAACTTTACCATAATGAATTTCACCTGTTGCCCGATCAACTATTCTTGTTGATGCCCCGATATAAACCCCCATCGACAATACTGAGCCTTTTTCAACAATTACGCCTTCCGCTATTTCTGCTCTTGCTCCTAAAAAACAATTGTCCTCTACAATAGTTGGATTTGCTTGCATTGGTTCTAAGACACCACCAATACCAGCACCACCAGAAATATGACAATTTTTTCCAACCTGTGCACATGATCCAACTGATGCCCAAGTATCTATCATTGTTCCTTCGTCGACGTATGCTCCAACATTTATAAATGAAGGCATTAATACGACGTTCTTAGCTATATGTGCTCCTTTTCGAATTACGCCATTAGGCACATATCTAAATCCAGCTTTCTTAACTTTCTCTTCACTCCATCCTTGCGTTTTTCCATCTATTTTATCGTACCAGGTAGAGTATGGTCCTTTTGAAGCTTTCATTTTATTTACTCGGAAACTTAAAAGTATTGCTTTTTTAATCCATTGATTGACTTGCCATTTATTACTTTTTTTTTCAGCAACTCTAATTTTTCCGTTATCTAATAATTCAATAGTTTCACGCACAATGTCGCTAAGAACATTGTCTGAGCTATCAATTTTTTCTCTATTTTCAAAAGCTTCATTTATAGTTTTTTCAATTTTTTCTAAGTTCATTTATTTCCTTTAAAAAATTAGTTAAATTCGCCGTTTTATAATTTACAAAATTTTCATCTGAATATTTTGCTGCCCAAGGTTCATTATTTTTAATCCAAACTGTTTTCATACCTAATTCATGAGCCGGTTTCAAATTTCTAGCAATATCTTCTATAAATATACAATATTGTGGCTCAATTTTGTATTTTTCAATTAATCTTTTGTAAGTTTCAATAGCGGGTTTTGGGATAAAGTCTGAGTCGACGATATCAAAAATTCCATCAAAAAGCTTATTTATTCCAATTCTTTTAGTGACATTTTCTGCGTGAGCACGGGAACCATTAGTAAATATTATTTTTTTATCTTTTATTTTACTAAGCTCTAACTCTAAACCTTTATCATTTTTGAGAAATTCTAAATCAATATCATGAACAAAATCTAAAAATTCTTGTGCGTCTATCTCATGATTCTTAATCATGCCATTCAAAGTCGTATTATATTCATGAAAATAGTTTTTCTGTATTTTTTTAGCCTTTTCAATGCTCACATTAAGCTTACTTGAAATGTATTTAGACATTCTTTTGTCTACTTGGTCAAAAACTTTAGTATCACCTGAATAAAGTGTATTATCTAGGTCGAATAGCCAATACTTTATATTTAAAAGATCTCTCATTTTCTTATTAACGTACCTGCACCTTGATCTGAGAAAATTTCTTTTAATATTGCCCTAGGTTTTCTTCCATCAAGTATAACAACACCTCTTACTCCATTTTCAACTGCGTCAATACAATTTTTAATTTTAGGCAGCATGCCGCCCTGGACAATTTTTAAATTTACTAAATTTTCCATATCGTAAGGTTTAATTTCAGATATTAAACTTTTTCTATCATCATAAACACCTTCAACATTAGTCATTAATAAAAGTCTTCTAGATCTTAGTTTTTTGGCAATAGCACTAGCGGCAGTATCACCGTTGATATTATAAGTTTGATTATCATTATCTAAACCCAATGGTGCCACAATAGGTATTTGATTTTTATTTATAGCATCTTTTATAATATCTGTATTAATTTTATCTGGCACACCTACAAAACCTAATTCAGGTTTATCTGGGGTTACACTAATTATATTATTGATTTTAGTATTTATTGATATTGCTTGTGATCCCTTTTTCTTTAAAGAGTTTACAATGTCTTTATTAAAATCAATCAAAACATCTTCAACAATATTAATTACATTTTTATCAGTAACTCTTAAACCATTTATAAATTTGGTCTGAATTTTTTCTTTTTTTAATTTTCTTTCAATTCTCGGACCACCACCATGAACAACAATAATTGAAAGACCTAACTTATTTAATGTACTTATGTCTTGAATAAAATTATTAAAAATATTTCTATCAATTAGAACATTGCCGCCATATTTAATAACTATTAAATCTTTTTTATATTTTTTGACATATTTTGGAACATTCGTTACATCAGGTGCATCTTTAGGCCAAAACTTTTTTATTTCTTCTAAACTATTTTCCTCAGACATTTATTTAGTCTTGACCGTTGTAGTTCTCATAATTATCCATTGCTGAGCAATTGTAAGAATATTGTTAACTGTCCAATATACAACTAGGCCGGCTGGAAACGGAGCTAGAATTATTGTTAAGAAAAGAGGGAAAAACATAAATATTTTTGCTTGAATTGGATCTGGAGGTGTTGGATTTAACTTTTGTTGCAAGTACATAGTTGTGCCCATCATTATTGGCCAAGCACCAATTACCAAAAATGACGGCGGGTCCCATGGAATAAGACCAAAGAAATTAAATATCGAAGTTGGATCTTGTGCTGATAAATCTTTTATCCATCCAAAGAAAGGCTGATGTCTCATTTCAAGTGAAATAAGAAGCATTTTATAAATAGCAAAGAAGAATGGTATTTGTATTAAGATTGGCAAACAACCTGATAATGGATTAACTTTTTCTCTTTTATAAAGTGCCATCATTTCTTGCTGAAGTTTCACTTTGTCACCTTTATGTAATTCCTTTAGTCTTAATAATTCTGGTTGCAATATTTTCATTTTTGCCATCGATCTAAAAGAGTAATTTGCTAGTGGAAAGAAAAGCAATCTTACAGCTGCGGTTACTAAAATTATAGCTATTCCAAAATTTTTAGTGAGTTCAAATAGATAATTTATTATAAAAAATAATGGTTTTGTTAAAAAATAGAGCCAACCCCAATCTATGGTTAAATCAAATTTATTAATATCTTCTGACTCTGCATATCCATCGATTACTTTTACCTCTTTAGCTGCTACAAAAATTTTTGTTTTTGATGATTTTGAAGAAGATGTTTTAACTACAACTGGTTTATTTACAATATAGTTAGCTTTAAAACTATCAGACTTATAAACAAACTCGCCCTTAAAAGATTGGTCTTTATCTGGTACTAATGCAGTGACCCAAAACTTATCTGTTATACCTAGCCAACCACTTTCAGCATTATGTTCTTTTTTCTTTTCTTCAATATCATCGTAGTCATATTCTTTGAGATCTTCATCAAATACACCAATAAAGCCATCATGCAATATTAATGTTCCAGACATAGATCCTGCTTGCAGAACTGGTTTTTGATTTCTAGTTATTTGACCATAAGGATAAAGCTCAACTGTTTTATTAGATTTGTTTGTAATTTCTTGTGTTACTCTAAACAAAAACTTTTCATCTAATTCAATTTTTTTTTTAAAGATTAGTCCGTTGTTATTATCCCACTCTATAATCACCGGTTTACCTACTGATAATTTTTTATTACCCTTGACTTTCCAAATCGTATCTTTGTTGGGTAGTGAAATGTTATCAATATTACTAGCAGCCCAACCTGTTTCAATGAAATAACCCTCTTTAGTTTGTTCTGGATTTAAATATGTAACCTTTTTGTCTGACTCTAAAGTCTCATTATATTTTTTAAAAGTTATATCATCTATCAAGCCACCCTTAAGAGAAATTGAACCCTTAACATTTGAATTTTCAAAATTTATTCTTTTGGTTGAATTAATCGCATCATTTCTTGAAACAGGAATAATTTCTTTCTCCACTAAGTTTACGCTAGGCGTATCCGAGCTATCATTTTGTTGAGTCTGGTTTTTTTCTTGGACTTGTGGTGTCTCAAAGATTACAGACCAACCAAATAAAACTGCAAATGATAAAGCTATTGCAAAAACTACGTTTCTTAGATCCATTTAACTTTTCTTTCCTAAATTTTTGTTTTTTGGTACCAGGTCTAATCCAGAGCTTCCTCCTAAAAATTTTATGGGGTGGCATTTTGATATTCTTTTAAAAGTTAAGTATAAACCTTTCACAAAACCATGAGTCTTTAAAGACTCTTCAGCGTATTCAGAACAGGAGGGTAGAAATCTACAGTTTTGTCCAAATAAAGGTGATAATATATATTTATAAAATTTTATAAAA
>CACHSH010000019.1 GCA_902582475.1 uncultured Pelagibacteraceae bacterium
AATACCTAAAAATATAGAATGAATTATCAAAAATATTGCAGAGAATATGCCAAAAGTTTTGAAAAGATTTTTCTTTCCCTCTGTTTTTTGAAAAAAATTTATAACTTGATTTGTTTTAATCCAATAAATTATTAATAAAATAGAAGAAACAATCATAGCTGGCTTGAATATTAAGAAAGTCGGATAAGTTCTTGCAGTTCTACTTATTGAAACACCACCATCAAAATAAGGAAAAGTTGGATTTGACCTTCCGATTTGATCGACAGATAAAAACGTGTTGTCAAAAATATGATAATTAACAGATATAAAAAGACAAAGATTTATTGCGGTAAAAGGAATAATAAATATCCACAAGCTCAATTTCTTGATTTGTGTTATTGAGTCCATCTAAAAAGACTATCTTTTCTTATTTCTTCTTCTAGCTCTTCTTTTTTTTGAGCCAATTTTTCGTCTTCCTCTATGTTTTTTTGGATATCCCATAATTATATTTTTTACCATTTAAAATATAATTATTCAATTTAAATATTTTAATTAGTAAAATTTCTCTTTAGCTAACCAATTAGTATCAAAATCAGATGATAGAAATTTTTCGTGGGATAAAATCCGTTTATGTAAGTCAATAGTTGTTGTTACACCCTCTATTACAAATTCATTCAGAGATCTCATTGTTCTTTGTATAGCCTCTGTCCTATTTCTTCCCTTACAAATTAATTTACATATTAGACTGTCATAATAAGGTGTGATTTTACATCCCTGAAATATCGATCCATCTACTCTTGTTCTGAAACCTGATGGTTGATGGCAAACTGAAATTATTCCTGGACTAGGTTGAAAGTTTTTTGAAGGATCTTCAGCATTTATTCTACACTCAATAGTGTGCCCTCTTGCACTTATATCTCCTTGATTTAATGCTGTTTGACCTGAATGTGCAATCCAAATTTGTTCTTTAACTATATCAATACCAGTTTGTACTTCTGTAACAGGGTGTTCTACTTGAATTCGTGTATTCATTTCTAAAAAATAAAATTTACCATTTTCATAAATATACTCTACTGTACCTGCACCCTCATAACCAATAGCCTCAACCATTTTTATTGTTTTATCTAATAGATCGGATCTTATTTTATGATCTAGTACTGGGCTTGGAGTTTCCTCAATCAATTTTTGATGTTTCCTTTGAACGCTACAATCTCTCTCATTAAGGTGAACAGTCCTATTTTTTCCAGATAGTACTTGCACTTCAATATGTCTAGGATTTTTAAAATATTTTTCAATATAAACCTCATCATTTCCAAAATATTTCTTTGCTTCTAAACGAGCCAGTGAATATTGTTCTTCTAATTTACTTTCGTCCTCTACTATTTTCATTCCTTTTCCACCTCCACCACCGGATGCCTTAATTAAAACTGGATATCCAATTTTTTTACAAATTTGTTTAGCTTGCTTTAAATCTTTAACACCACCATCAGAACCTTCAATAACTGGTAGACCTTTTTCTTTTGCAATTATTTTAGCCTGAATTTTATCACCCATTTTTTTTATTATTTCAGCTTTAGGTCCAATGAATTTAATTTTATGTTTTTCTACTATTTCTGCAAATTTATAATTTTCTGATAAAAATCCATATCCTGGGTGTATTGCTTCAGCACCAGTCACATCGACAGCAGACATTATTGCAGAAATATTAAGATAACTATTTTGAGGTTGATGAGAGCCTATACACACACTTTCGTCTGCTAAACGTACATGCATAGAGTCAGCATCTACATCTGAATGAACAGCGACAGTACCAATGCCCCATTCTTTACAAGCTCTTATAACTCGTACAGCAATTTCACCTCTATTTGCTATTAAAACTTTTTTAAACATTTATTATTTTAAAAGAACTAGTGTCTGACCAAACTCGACGGCTTCACCATCCTGAACCAACACTTTTTTAACAATTCCATTTGATGTTGAAGGCACGTGATTCATAGTCTTCATGGCTTCTACAATCATAACTGTTTGCCCTTTTTTAATCTGAGCACCAACTTCGATAAATTTTTTAGCACCCGGTTCGGGAGCTAAATATGCTGTTCCAATTATTGGAGAAATTATTTTCGTTCCCGATTCTTCTTTTTTTTGCGGAATATTAGGTTTATGAGATATAATATTTGTTGCCCCAGTAATATTTTTTGCGACTTTTATTTTTTTTTCTCCATCTTGATATTCAATTTCTGATAAATTGAATTCATCTAAATAATCTCTAAGTTCTTTTATTAATTTTTTATCAATTTTCATTATTTATAATTTTTTTTATACCATCTAGTGCCATAACATAGCCATCCGCACCTAAACCACAAATAATACCGTCTGCAGCTTTACTAATTAAAGATTTATGCCTGAAATCCTCTCTTTTGTAAATATTTGTTATATGTAATTCAATTGTTGGCTTTTTTACAGCAAGCAAAGCATCTAAAATTGCTACAGAAGTATGAGTATATCCACCAGCATTTATGATTATACCATCATGTGTATTTCTTGCTCCTTGAATAAAATTAACCAATTCTCCCTCAACATTAGATTGTTTAAAGTCTAAATCTATCCCTATTTTTTTAGCATGTATTTGACAATTATTTTTAATATCATCAAGTGAGGATTGACCATATTTTTCTTTCTCTCTGCTTCCTAGCAAATTAAGATTGGGACCATTAATAACAAGGATTTTTTTACTCATTTTGGTATAATAAAAAACTAAATTATCTCAATTATGGCAAAAATACAATTAAATGGAAAAAAATTGAAAATTTATAAGAATTTAAGCATTAAAGATCTTATAAAAAAGTACAAGTTGAATGAGAACAAAATAGCTATTGAACTAAATGGAACAATCTTGCCTAAACAAAGATATAAAATTAAAAAGATTAAAAATAATGACAAAATTGAAATTGTTCAATTTATCGGTGGAGGGTAGTGATAAAAGATAAATTTAAAGTTGGTAGGTATACTCTTAAATCTCGTTTAATAGTTGGAACTGGCAAATATAAGAATTTTACTGAGACAGCTAAAGCAGTAAAATCTTCTGGTGCACATATGGTTACAGTTGCAGTAAGAAGGGTAAATATTTTAGACAAGAAAAAACCAGTTCTAATGGATTATCTAGACCCAAAAAAAATTATTTATTTACCAAACACAGCCGGTTGTTTTACTTCTGAAGACGCTTTGAGAACTTTGAGATTAGCAAGAGAGATGGGAGGTTGGAAACTTGTAAAATTAGAAGTGCTTGGAGACAAAAAAACTTTGTATCCAAATATGATAGAAACTTTAAAATCAACAGAGGTTCTTGTAAAAGAAGGCTTTCAGGTAATGGTTTATTGTTCGGATGATCCAATTATTGCAAAAAAACTAGAAGACGTGGGTGCTTCAGCCATAATGCCATTAGCATCTCCTATTGGTTCAGGGAGAGGAATAAGAAATAAACTTAATCTATCTATTATTATTAGTAACGCAAAGGTACCAGTTATCGTTGACGCTGGTATTGGTACAGCATCTGACGCGACTATTGCAATGGAACTCGGGTGCGATGGAGTTTTGATTAATACTGCAATTGCAAAAGCAAAAGACCCAATATTAATGGCGGCCTCTATGAAACATGCGGTCATCGCTGGTAGACAGTCTTTTCTAGCAGGAAGAATTAATTTACAAAAATATGGTTTGGCGAGTAGTCCTACCAAAGGATTAATTTAATCTACGTTTTTTCTTTCTAACCCACAGTATTCTTCCAAGACTTTCTTTTTTATCATTCTTATCTTGAGAAAATTTTTTTGAATAGCTTGATTTTTTTGAACTCACTTCAGAAGAAACATTTTTAACACTCTCAATCTTTTCTATTATTTTTTTATTTTTATTTAAGAGATGAATTTTATACTCAGGTATTATTAAACTATGGTCAGACAATATATTAATTTTAAATTTATATTTCTTTTCAAAGAAAGATAGTTCTTTTTTAAGATCCATTTCAAGATATGCGGCTACTTTATCAGGAACGTATGCCATAGCAATTTTAGTTTTTTTAGAAAACGCTAACATTTCAATTTTCTTTATGATCTTTAATCCAAAAGACTCTAAAGATAAATTTGTTTCCCACTTAACGAAACTCTCTCTAAGTCTTTGACGAGTCATTTCCATTAGTCCAAAATTACTAATTCTACCAGTTTGGATTCTTGCTCTATCAAGTTTTAATTTGTCTCTAAATTTTCTTTCTACAGTTCTTCTATTGTGGAAGTTTAACATGTCGATAAAATCGATTACTATAAGACCCGATAAATCTCTGATTTTAATCTGTCTTGCAATTTCTTCAGCAGCTTCAATATTGGTATTTAAAGCAGTTTTTTCTATATTTAGTTCTTTTGTAGACTGCCCAGAATTTACATCTATTGCAACCAAAGCCTCCGTAGGGTTTATAACTAAATAACCACCTGATTTTAATCTAACGATTGGTTCAAAGATTTTATTTAAATCTTTTTCAATGTTCACGTTATGAAACAGAGGTATTTTACCCTTATATTTTTTTACAAATTTTGAATTTCTCGGCATAAATTGCTTCATAAATAATTTTGCTTTTTGGTAACCATCATTTCCTTCGACATGAACATATTTTGTATCATTGTCATATATATCTCGAAGGGCTCTTTTAATAATATCTCCCTCTTCATGAATTAAAATTGGAGCAGTTGAGTCAATAGCCTTTTCTTTTATTGTTTCCCAGACGGATATAGTATTTTGCAAATCATTTTGTATTTCTTTTTTAGTTTTCCTAGAACCAGCTGTTCTTACGATTAGACCCATGCTTTTTGGTATTTCTATCTCTTTTAACATTTTTCTTATTTGATTTCTGTCATCATGATTTATGATTTTTCTAGAAATTCCGCCACCCTTTGCTGTATTCGGCATTAGCACTATATACTTCCCCGCTAAAGATATGAAAGTCGTTAAAGCTGCACCCTTTTGACCTCTCTCTTCTTTATTTATTTGTATTAATATTACTTGTCCAGGTCGTATCACTTCTTGAATTCTATACTTTCTTACCCCATATCTATTCTTGAGTTTTTCCCTTATTTTTTCGGACTCTACTTCTCTACTCTTGACGTTTTCATTTTGTCTTGGAGTTTTACCTTCCTCATTACTTGCATTTTCACTATTTTTAAAATTTTGTTCCTCATCTGAGGTATCACTATTTTTTATTTCTGTATCTTTACTTTCCTCTTTTAAATCTTCTCTAATTTTTTCTTCAGCTTTTTTTAACTCCTCTTTATCCTCTAAAGGAATTTGATAATAATCAGATTGGATATCATTAAATGCTAAGAAACCATGTCTTTCTCTGCCATAATTAACAAAAGCAGCTTGTAAAGATGGTTCTACTCTACTTATTTTACCTAAATAGATATTACTTTTTTGATTTAAACTGTTCTTATTTTCGTACTCATATTCTTCAATATGAGAGTTTGATTTAAGTACAATTCTAGTTTCTTCTGGATGCGAAGCATCGATATATAAATTCTTTTCCATGATAAATAAATTCCGTTCATAATTTTTGATATAATATTGTTAATAATACTTTTTTTTGTAGCCATGAAGTCATTATACATTTTTTTTAAAAAAAATACAGTTTTTCTATATGCAATAATGCCTTAAGATGGCCTAAATTAAGGACTTATTATTAAATTTAGAAAAAACATGAAAAAAACACTCAATCATTTAACAAAGATTTTAATAACTTTTTTTCTTTTCGTATTTTTCATGATTTTTTCAACCTTTTGGTACTTTTCATCAGGCCTGCCTGATTATAAAAAATTAGCTAAATATGAACCTTCGGTATCAAGTAGAGTTTACGGCGATTCCGGAGAACTAATAGCAGAATATGCTATCCAAAAGAGACTTTTTATTCCTATAGAATCAATTCCCGATCTAGTAATAAATTCATTTCTATCAGCAGAAGATAAAAATTTTTTTGATCACCCAGGTGTAGATGCAAAAGGTATCACAAGAGCTGTTATAAAAAATATTAACAATATTTTTAAAGGAAAAAGATTGGAGGGCGCTTCTACTATTACACAGCAAGTAGCAAAGAACTTTTTATTAACAAGTGAAGTATCGCTTAGAAGAAAAATTAAAGAGGCAATTTTGGCTTTTAGAATAGAAAAATCATATTCAAAAAAAAGAATTCTTGAGCTCTATTTAAATGAAATTTATCTAGGACAAGGCACTTATGGTGTTGCCTCAGCGAGTCTTGAATATTTTGATAAATCTGTAAAAGAATTGAATTACAATGAGTCGGCGCTTCTTGCAGCATTGCCAAAGGCTCCAAGCAAATACAATCCTTACAAAAATAAAGAATTGGCAAAGATAAGAAGAAATATGGTTTTAAAAAATCTAAAGGAGAATGGTTATATAACAAATAAAGAATTAAAAAATTTTTCAAAACAAAAAATTAATTTAAAAAAAAGAAAAGTCCTCTTAGTTGAAGAAGCTCAATCTTATACAGAAGAGGTGAGAAGAATTATAAACACTGAGTATGGTTTTGAAAAAGTTTACTCAGAAGGACTATCAATCAGCACTCCATTAAACGGCAAATATCAGATAGCAGCACTGCAGTCTTTAAGAAAAGGAATTGAATCATATGATAAACGTAGAGGATGGAGAGGTCCAATCACAAATATTTTTGAAAATGAAAAATGGGAAAATAAAGTAAAAAATATTAAATTAGATAAAACATTAAATTGGGAAATAGCACAAGTTATAAAAATTGAAAAAAACTCATCTGAAATCAAAATATTAAATAAAAATTTAAAGGGTAATATTTTTTTCAATGATTTGAAATGGACAGGTAAAAAGAGTTTTGAAAACCTATTAAAAAAAGGAGATTTAATATTTGTTAAAAATAAATCAAAAAATATTTGGACATTAAAACAACTTCCTCTAGTAAATGGAGCTATAGTTGTCATGGATCCACATAATGGAAAAGTAAAAGCCTTAGTTGGCGGATACAGTTTTGTGTCAAGTGAATTTAACAGAGCAACACAGGCAAAAAGACAACCGGGCTCAGCTTTCAAACCAATAGTTTACGCTGCCGCATTAGAGAATGGCTTTTTACCAAATTCATTAATTTTAGATGCTCCTTTTGTAAGCAAACAAGGTGTAGGTTTAAAAAAATGGAAACCGCAAAATTATGGTAAAAAATTTTATGGTCCATCCACATTAAGAATGGGAGTAGAAAAATCGAGAAATTTAATGACAGTAAGAATAGCTCAAAAAGTTGGATTTGATAAAATATCCAAAATTTCTAAAGATATGGATGTTTATGAAAAAGTCCCTGAACTTTTGTCTGTATCTCTAGGATCGAATGAAACGACGCTTCTTAAAATAACAAATGCCTACTGTTCATTTGTAAATGGAGGTAAAAAAGTAACCCCTTCTTTGATTTCACGGATTCAAGATAGAAGAGGAAAAACTATTTTCAATTTCGATAAAAGAAAATGCGAAGGCTGTGAAATAGTAAAATTAGAAAAAAATTTTGTACCAAAGATTATAGAAGAAAAAGATCAAGTAATCAGTAAAGAGACAGCATATCAAATCACATCAATCCTTGAAGGTGTTGTTAAAAGGGGAACAGGAAAAAAACTTAAAAATTTAAATGTTCCTTTAGCGGGCAAAACAGGAACTACAAATAAAAATTTTGATGCGTGGTTTATAGGCTTTACCTCAGATCTCGCTATAGGAGTTTACGTTGGTTACGATGAGCCAAGATCTCTTGGAAAATATGAAACTGGTTCAAAAGCAGCATTACCTATATTTAAAAATTTTATTGAGAGCGCTATTTTCAAAGAAGAAATGAAACCATTCAAAGCACCATCAGATATTTATTTTTTTCCTGTGGATTATAATACTGGAAAAAATGCTAGCTTTAGTAACAGAAATGCAATAATTGAAGCTTTTAAGGAAAATAACTTAGAAGAAA
>CACHSH010000020.1 GCA_902582475.1 uncultured Pelagibacteraceae bacterium
AAAAATTTAAGAAAATAGATGTTCCTGATAAAGAGAAACTTGAGGAAATCATTAATAATCTGATAAAAAAAAATAATACAAATTTTAAAGGTGTTGGTCAGCCACTCAGAATAGCTTTGGTAGGCTCTAGATTTGGTCCTGGCATTTATAATATTATTCTTTCTCTCTCAAAAAACGAAGTTATAAAAAGAATATCTAAAATTAATTAAATTCTTTTCATAATTAATCTTGACGATCTCGTATCTTATCTCTATAAAAAGAACAAATCAAGAACATTTATGAAGCTTAAATTACCTTTTTATATTCACAAAGTTGGCGCTGGTTTCCCCTCACCTGCAACAGATTACATCGAAGACGATGTAGATTTAAACACACATCTAATAAAAAATGCACCCGCAACATTTATAATAAGAGTGCAAGGTAAATCCATGACCGATGCTGGTATTTATGACGGAGATCTTTTAATTGTTGATAGAAGTATTAATCCAAAAAATTCCTCAACAGTAATAGCAAATGTTAATGAGGAACTAGTAGTAAAAACTTTTATAAAAGGAAAAAATAATAATTATTTAGCTTCCGGTCCTAATAAAATTGAATTAAGTGAAAATCCTAATGTAATAATTTGGGGAGTAGTTACTTATGTCATCCATAAATTGCAATAAAAAGAAACTTGCTCTTGTAGACTGTAATTCCTTTTACGTCTCTTGCGAAAGATTATTTAATCCAAAAATGCAAAATAAACCTGTTGTGGTTTTATCAAATAATGACGGATGCGTAATTTCGAGGTCTAATGAAGCAAAAGCTTTAGGGATAAGAATGGGAGAACCATATTTTAAAGTAAAAGAATTAATAAAAAGAAACAATGTTCATATTTTTTCTTCAAATTATGCATTATATGGTGATCTATCAAGAAGAGTAATGAAGGTTTTAAAAACTTTTTCAACTAACGTTGAAATTTATTCTATTGATGAAGCATTTATAGATTTATCTTTTTTAAAAGAAGAAGATGTCGAGAATTATGGAAAAGAGATAAGAAAAAAAGTTTTAAAATGGACGGGAATACCAACGAGCGTTGGGATTTCAACGACGAAAACACTTAGCAAAGTAGCAAATCATATCGCTAAAAAGGAAAGAACTGGTGTTATGTACTTAAACAAAAATATTGATGAAAGACTAAAAAAATTTCCTATTCAAGATGTTTGGGGTGTGGGCAGACAATTGTCTAAGCTATATATAAAAAATGGTATAGAAAATGCTTATCAATTAAAATCTGTTTCAAATACCTGGGTAAAAAAAAGCACAAATGTTCTTGGGTCAAGAACAGCAATGGAATTACGAGGTATAACTTGTATTGGATTAGAACTTCATGAAGAGAAAAGAAAAAATTGTTGTGTATCGAGATCTTTTGGAAAAAGAATAACAGACTTACAAAAACTAGAGGAGGCTGTATCCACTTACTGTTTAAATGCCGCTGAAAAAATAAGAGGAGATGATCAAATATGTAGAGGATTAACAGTATTTATTAGAACAAGTCCATTTAATAAAAATAGAAAATATTACTCAAACTCACAAACTATTGAGCTACCAATTGCTACAAATAATAGTATTAAACTTGTTAAATACGCAAGAAAGATTTTAAAGGGTATGTATAAGTCTGGATATCATTATCAAAAAGCTGGGATTATTTTATCAAAACTAAAAGATGCGGATAAAAATGAAGTAAATCTATTAACACCACTTATGGATGATAGATCTAAAACATTAATGAAGGCTATTGATCATACAAATAATAAATATGGTAGACATGCAATAACAATAGCTAGTGCAGGAATACACAAAGGTTGGAAGATGAGAAGAGAACATTCTTCAAAAATAGATACTGCTTCTTTTAATTATTTACCTAAAGTAAGTGCGTCATAAATATAATAAATCTAGGTTGAAAAAAGGGTAAAAAATTGTTTATAAAAAACAATGGACAAAAACATCTATGTGATACATGAAAATGATGAGTGGCTTGCGCCATTAAGAGAAAGTTTTAAGAAGATCAAAGCCCCATTCAAAGAGTGGCATATGGACAAGGAAAGCTTCGATTTTAAAAAATCTCCTCCTGATGGAATTTTTTATAATAGAATGAGTGCGAGTGCACATTCACGGGGTCACAGATACGCTCCAGAAAATACAAAAGACGTACTTAGTTGGTTAGAAAAAGATAAAAAAAGAGTTGTAAACAATTCAAGAGCTTTAGAATTAGAAATAAGTAAACAAAAACAATATGAGGAATTAAAAAAATTCAATATAAATTATCCAGAAACTTATTATGCCAAAGACAAAAATGAGATCTTAGAAAAATCAAAAAATTTTAAAAAACCATTTATTACAAAACATAATAGAGGTGGAAGAGGTCTAGGAGTAAAATATTTTAAAAATATAGGTGAACTTGAAAAATATATTAATGAAGATTTTGAAGACTCAATTGATGGAATTACTTTATTACAAGAATATGTGGAGTCTGATCCAAAAATAATTACAAGAGTGGAGTTTGTAAATGGAAAGTTTTTATATGCTGTTCAAGTTGATGCTAGTGATGGTTTCGAGCTATGCCCTGCTGATGCTTGTAATGTTGAAGAAAAGTTTTGTCCAACAAATCCAGATGGAAATAAATTTATGATAGTAAAAGATTATGAAAATCTAGAACTTAAAAAATATGAAGATTTGCTTAAATCTAATGGTATTGAAATAGCGGGTATTGAATATATTAAAAGTAATGATGGAAAACATTATACTTATGATATCAATACAAACACAAATTATAATTCAATTGCAGAGAGAAAAAGTAATTTAAAAGGAATGGATTCTGTTGCATCATTTCTTTATAATGAATTAAGAAAATAATTTAAGGGGTGTCTATCAAGACTGAGATTATACCCTAGAACCTGACCGGTAATTCAGTGAGGGATAAATGGAAAAAACATTTTTTTTAGAACAAAGCATAGCATTATCAATATTAATTTTTTCTTGTTTCCTATTTGCATTTATTGGAATTTTTTACTCTCGAAAGTATAGAGGATCATCAAACTATTTAACAGCAGGGCGAAAAATTGGAACCTTGTCATTAACAACAAGTCTTGTGGCTTCAGCGTTAGGTGCGTGGATTTTATTTGGTCCTGCATCTGCTGCGACTTGGGGTGGCATAGGAGCTGTAATAGGTTATTCGTTAGGAACAGCTTTTCCAATGATTGCATTAATTTTTCTTGGAAAAAAAATAAGAAAAGTCTTTCCCAAAGGTATTACTTTTACCCAATATATTTTTTATAAAATTGGTAAAAAACTATTTAAATTTATAATTTTTTTAAGTATTTTTTATATGTTTATCTTTTTATGTGCTGAGATCACAGCCGTAGCAATATTAATAAATTATGTTTCTAGCACACCTTTGTGGTTAACGGCCTCTTTAGTAATTATATCAACATTAATTTATACTCTATACGGAGGTTTGAGAGCGTCTATTATAACGGATAATCTTCAATTTTTTATAGTAGTAGGTTTATTACTTATTTGTTTGTTGAATATTTTTAGTTCAGACTTAATAGTTTCAAAAGAATTAACAAGTAGTTCTTTAAATTTATTAAGCAGTAATTACCTCCCAAATTATACATCTGGAATAACTTTTTTTATAGCCGTGGCGGCAACAAATCTTTTCCATCAAGGAAATTGGCAAAGAGTTTTTGCAGCAAAAGATTATAATGTTTTAAAAAGAAGTCTTAAATTTTCATTTTTGATAATTATACCAACGGTTTTCATTATGGGCATAACTGGAATATTTGCAATTTCTTTAGATAATAAAATTAATCCAGACCTTGCTTTTTTTTCTTTATTATTAAAAGAGAACTCAGAAATTATTGCATTAGCTGTGATTATTTTGGCAATATCACTAACCGTAAGTACGCTTGATACTTTAATAAATGGTATCTCAAGCTTAATAATCGTTGATGGAAAAAAGATAAGTAAAAATATAAATTCATCAAATTTTATAATAATTATTCTCTCAATTATCGCTATATTTGTTGCTTCAAAAGGTTTTAGTATTTTATATTTATTTTTATTAGCAGACCTTTTATGTTGTGCTGCTGTCTTTCCAGTATTTTATGGTTTCTTTAAAAAGAAAATCATAGAGTCAGATTTAATATTATCAATTGTTATCGGATTAGTTTTAGGCTTATTATTTTTTCCAAATACTAGTTTTACAAACAGTTTATTAGTAGGTGGGTTTATAGATAATGAATTTTTTCCTGCAATAATAAAAAATTACTTATTATTTTGGTCTTTCTTGATAGCTACAATAACCCCTGCGCTGACAGTATTTTTCAAATATAGTCCTCCAAAATAGAAGATGCAATTTCAGATGATTTGTCTGTTTTAAAATTGCTAATAATAGACTGTGTCTTATTTAATTGATTTTCTAAAGCAATTTTATCATTCATTAATTTATCAACGGAATTATAAATATCTTTAGCATTACATTTAGATTGTAATAATTCAGGGATTACTTCTTCTCCTGCTGCAATATTAATAATATTAGCAAATTTTACCTTAACTAACATTTTAACGATAAAAAAATTAATTGCTCCCATCTTATAAATAATAATTGAAGGAATTTTTGAATTACAAATCTCTAAAGAGATTGTTCCAGATTTAGCTACAGCAAATACTGATGATTTTAATATATGTGATTTAATTTTTTCGTCAGCTATAGCACCACAGTTTTTTAATCCTTCGTCTAAAAGTTGTTTTTGAAGTAACTGAACGTGTTCTTGAGTAGAATGAAATACAAAAAAAAGATCCTTATATTTCATATTCATTTTTTTTATAAAGTCAAACAAAATTGGAGTTAAAGTATTTATTTCGGATATCCTACTGCCAGGAAATATTGAAAATATCTTTTTATTATCTTTTATGATTTGACTTATATCAACTTTGCTTTTTTCTACATCTTCCAATAATGGGTGGCCAACAAAAGTTGACTTTATTTGCTCTTTATCAAAATATTTTTTTTCAAATGGAAATAATAATAAAACATGATCAAGAAATAACTTAAGTTGTTTAACCCTATGTTCTCTCCATACCCATACTTGTGGTGCAACAAAATGAATTGTTTTAATATTAGGATCTTTTTTTTTAACTTCTTTTGCTACTCGAAGTGTAAAGTCTGGACTATCAACAGAAAAAAGAATGTCTGGCTTAAATTTAAGAATTTCATTAACTGTTTCATTTATTTTTTTTTTAATTTTAAAAAGGTTAAAAAAAACTTTAGTAAATCCTAAATAAGTAATTTCCTTTAGGTCATAAAGTGAATTAATTCCAAGGGCTTTCAAATATTCGCCACCAACACTTAGATATTGAATATCTGATCTTATACTTTTAAATTTAGAAATAACTTTTGAAGCTAATTTATCTCCAGATGGTTCACCAGTTAGAATAAATATTTTTTTCATCCCCAAATTTTACTTAATACTTCTTCTCTTTGACATCCTTTTTTGTACATCAGATACCTTATAAAATTCTTTTCATAATAATCTTGATGGTATGTCTCTGCCATATAAAATTCCTTGAAATTTTTAATGTAAGTAACAACCTTTTTATTAAACTTATTTTCAATTTTCTTAATTGAAGTCTCTATAATTTTCTTTTGATCACTATTTTCGTAAAAAACTACTGATTTATAACTTTCACCTTTGTCACAAAATTGACCATCAGCATCAAATGGATCAATATTAATCCAAAAAATTTCTAAAAGCTTTTCAAAGCTCGTAATTGATGAATCGTATGTAATCTCTAAGGTTTCATAGTGTCCAGTAGTATTCTTAACAACATCTTTGTATTTTGGATTTTTTACATGTCCGCCAGAATATCCTGATATGGTTTCGATCACTCCTTCAACTTTATCAAAGGACTCTTCCATGCACCAAAAGCACCCTCCAGCAAAATAAACCTTTTGAATATTTGAAGCATACAAATTTGTTGATAAAATTATGGAGAATAATGTTAAGAATATTTTTTTCATCTATACATTCTCCAAAGCTCTCCGTTATCTGACAACATGTATAGTTCACCAGTTTCCTTCTGTATCTTGATATCTCTTATTCTTCCAATATTTCCTTGAAAAATTATTTGTTCACTAATGAATTTATTATCTTTGAATTGTATTTTTCTTAATGACTGATCTTTAAGCGAAGTAATTAAAGCATCTCCATTCCATTCTTTGAATTCATCACCTTTATATATAGTCATCGCGCTAACAGCTATAGAAGGGACCCAATATTTAATTGCTTTGGTAAAGCCCGGTTTCCATTTAGGTCCAATTTTTGTACCTGAATAGTTTGTTCCACCCCAACCTAATATTTTCCAACCATAATTTTCTCCATGATTAGCTGTACCAAACCAATCACCGCCTTTAGCTCCATGATTTGTCATATAAATTTTATTGTCAAAAGGAGATAGTGCCATTCCTTGAGGATTTCTTATTCCAATTTGATAAATCTCAGGCAACCAGTTTTTTTTACCTTTAAACTTCGGATTGTCTTTGGGTATAGATCCGTCTAAATTTATTCTTATAATACTTCCAGGATGTTTTGAAACGTCTTGTGCAATCATACCTTTGCCTCTTTCACCAGCCGAAATATATAAATGATTATTTTTTTTAACTATTCTTGAACCAAAGTGATATCCGGAATCTATAGGCGGA
>CACHSH010000021.1 GCA_902582475.1 uncultured Pelagibacteraceae bacterium
CTTATTCTTTTTTTAATTTAATTATTTTTATGTTTTTATGATCTACAAATTTTTCCAGAACTTTTATAGAATTATCTGATGAACAATCATCAATTATATAAAGAAACCAGTTGGTATAAGTTTGTTTCAAAACTGAGTTTATTGCCTCTTCAAGATAATTTCCTTTATTGTAATTTGGCAGTATTATATCAACAAAATCTTTCTTGAATTTCATTAAATTTTTTTGTTATGGTTTATAATATCTGTTATTTCTACTAAAAAATTTTTTTTGGTAGGTAATTTATTTGTTTTCATTTCCTCTTGAATAGTTTGATATTTTTGCATCACAGTTTTTATTTTTTCTGATAAAGCCTCAGGACTTCTCTCTGATATAAATACTCCTTTCCTATCTCTTACAACATGTGATATTTCTGGAAACACAATTACCGGTCTTAATCTTGATAATGATTCGTCTAATACTTGTGGGTGACCTTCAGTGAATGAGGGTAAAATAAAAATATTGTGATCATCATACACTTTAATGATTGCATCATTTTCATTTTTAAAATTTAATATTTTTACTTTATCGTTTTCTAAGTTTTTGTCATAATTTTTTTCAGGATTAATTATTGAAATTTTAAAATCTAGGTTAATTTTTTTTAAAATTTTTAGTAATGAAACAATTCCTTTTTCAGGCTTGATTCTTCCTACGTACAAAAGTCTTATCTTTTCTGAATTCACTGGTTTTCTGTCCAAAAACCATTTTTCATTTAATTGAGATGGAGAAACTATTATTCCCTTTTTGCCCTTTAAAATATGTGGTCTGCAAGATAAGAGTTTAGCTTTCCATGCTAATATAGAAAACATTATATGATAAATAAAAGGACCAAAATATTTTGAATAACATCTATATTCTTCATAACCATTACTTCTTAAGTACAAGAACACATTTTTTTTTAAAATAAATAATAATAAGCAAACTATGAATGTGTACGGGGTTATAGATATTATAAGATATTTATTATGAATCTTTGAGCTTTTAATTATTTTAGAAATATAAGAAATAATTCCATTCGACATTGAGATGTTTTGTATATTAATTTGATGAGAGTTTCTTTCAGTTTTAGATTTTCTTACAAATAGTTCGACTTTGAAATTTTTGCTTAATCCTTCCGATATTGATTTCATATCAATATTATCACAAAAATAATTTTTACCATCAAATTGAGTTTTTTCGTTACTTATTATAGAAAGATTTTCAAGTTTCATAAAATCTCAAATACTTTTTTCCCATTCTAGAGCTGTTTTTAGAATATAATTCAGATCATTATATTTAGGTTTCCATTTAAATTTATTAGAAAATTTAGAAATATCTGCCACAGAATATTCAGCATCGCCTTCCCTTTTGGGTCCAAATTCAAATTTAATATTTTCTTTTAAAATTCTATTCATTTCATCAACAACTTCTTTTATTGAGTATCCAACTCCATAACCACAATTAAAGATTTCTGATTTTGAACTAAAATCGTTATTTAAATTTTTTGATGCTAATAAATGCATTTCTGCAATATCCGTGACATGTATAAAATCTCTTACGGTTGTACCGTCTTTTGTGTCATAGTCATTCCCATTTATAATCAATTTTTCTCTTTTTTTTAAAGCTACTTCACAAATAGCTTTTATAAGATTATCGGGGTTAGTTAATAGTCCTGACCTTAATTTACTATCTGCGCCTGCAACATTAAAATAGCGTAAAATTATTGAACTTAATTTTTTTTCCTTACTAAGTGAATATAAATATTTTTCAAATTTCAATTTAGACTTAGAATAAGGATTTATTGGATTGGTTTCGTTTTTTTCTAATATGTTTTTCTTATTGACTTGTCCATACACAGATCCTGTTGATGAAAAAATAATTTTATTTAAATTAAATTTTAAACATGTGTTTAAAAAAGTTTTAGCTTTATCATAATTATTTTCAAAATACTTTTCTGGAAATGTTACAGACTCTCCTACTTTTGTGAATGCCGCAAAGTGAATAATTACATCAAATTTATTATCTTTTAATAACTTAGAAATTTTTTGTTCGTCTGATATATCAGAAAGTAAAAAGTTTGCCTTTTTTGGAACTAGATTTGATGTCCCGGTAATTAAATTGTCGACTACGGTTACATTATACCCATTGTCCAACAACGCAAGTGCTGTGTGGCTACCTATGTATCCTGCTCCACCTGTTAAAAGAACGTTCATAAATATTATTTAATACGGTATCGTAAGAAAAATAATGAAGGAAAATTAATCAAAGTTTTTAATACAAAAATACATTTTGTAATAAAACTTTTATCACTGATTAATATTAATTTTAATTTGTTTAAAGATATTTCTCTTGAATTCAAAAAAGATATTTTTTTGTTCATCTTATAATCTGATTTGCATTTTTGCAAAATACTTAAATATTCATTCAATCTTATTCTTTGAAGTTGTTTAGATTGAGACATACTTGATTTGCGAATTGTTATAAATGTTAATTTTTCTGTTATAATTTTACTATCGTAGTCTTTGATAAGTTTAATAGATAAATCATAATCCTGGGAATACTCAAGTTTTTTAGAATACCACCCTACTTTTATTGCATTATCTTTTTTGTACATAATAGAAGAGTGTGCAAAAATATTTCTCCACAACATTTGGTCTCTAATTTGATCACTAGTAGAATAAATATTGTAGTATTTTTTTAAAAAATTATCTTTAATAATTTTTCCGTTTTCATTTTTAAAAGTCACCCATGATCCAACGATAGACAGGTTTTTATTTTCTAAAAATTCTTTTACTTGTTTTTCTATTCGATTAGGGGACATTTCATCATCAGCATCTAATATTGCTACTAATTCTCCCTTAATTTGATTTTGTGCCTCACATCTACTAAATCCTAATCCTTTGTGTTTTTTATTTTTAAAATATTTTACTCTACTATCTTTAAATGACTTTATTACTTTTGCAGTATTGTCATCAGATGCATCATCCCAAATTAGTAATTCTAAATTTTTATGTGTTTGTGAAAGTACACTTTTTATTGATCTCGAAATGAATTTTTCTTCATTTCTACAATTTATTAATACTGTAACTAAAGTTTGTAAATTCAATCTTAAATATTAATTTGGAGGATATTCAGTTTTGCCAATTATTAAATCAACTAAAGAAAGTAGAAGTATTTGATGAATATTCTCTATGTGATTATACGCTTTACTGTTTACCCAAAAATTAATATCTCCAAGTTTTTGAAGATTATTATTTTTGTCGTTTCCAGTAAAAGTAATTATATTGCTTATGCCTGTTTTCTTTGCTTGCTGTGCGCCATTGGTCATGTTTGGGGAATTGCCTCCGGCAGATATTAAAATCAAACTATCACCTTTATCACCATAAAAATCTATAGCTTTTTCAACCCATCTCTCATATCCATAGTCATTTGAAAAACAAGTCAAAAGATCTGACTCATTATAATTGGTGCATCTTACTCTAGCATTTTTTGTTAAATCAACGCTGAAATGACTGGCTATGGCTGCACTACCACCATTTCCGAAAATCATAGTTTTTTTTCCACTTGAATGGGATTTTTTTAAAATATTTTTTACTTTAACCAAATCATCAAAATATTTTTCATTATCAAGTAATGATTTAAGATTACTAAAATATTCTTTTAGAAATTTGATCTCAGACATTATTTTTATATTCTGATTTAAATCTATTCAATTTCATCTAATAAGGCTATGACTTTTCAATTAACTTTGTTGAATATAAATAATATATTCCTTCAATTATAATAGCAAAAAATAAAGTTGCTAATATGCTTGAAGTGAAAAAGGGTATTGCCAAAGTATAACAAGTCAAAAATCCTTCGAGATTATATCCATATTGTCCAGTGGTCCAAACCCCCAAATTAGTAATTAGGAAAAAAATTACTGCCCCAGTTAATGCTCCTGGAATTCTCAGTTTAAAACTATTCTTAAAATAAAGGGGTAGAAATCCTATTAAAAATACACTTCCCCAAGTCCAATGAGTTAAATTATGATAGCCAATAACAAAATCCGTTAACGCAAATGATATAATTAAAAAAGGTATATATCTAATTCCTAGTAATGAAGGTACATAAAAACTTAAGGCTAGTAAACTGGTGAAGTTTCCTGGGTGTGGAATAAATCTACTAGCAGCAAGGCAAAGAAATATTCCAACAAATATTTTCAATTCTTTTTTCATTAACAGAACTAATATACTCTTTTTATTCCGAAATTAAAAGTTCTATCCATTTGTCTATAGTCTCTAGATGTTTCGTACTTTTCATTAAAAATATTAGTTACATTTAGTGACAAACCATATGTGTTCCATAAATTATATTTAAGATATAAATCATTAACTAAGAAATCATCTATTCTTTCATCATTATATGTTCTATTTCCATTTCCATAATCTCGAGCCATATCTGACCATTTAGTATTTAGGGAAATGTTTAAATTTTCGTAACCAGGTAGTTTAAAATTTGTTGATAAATTAATCAAATTTCGAGGAACCCTTACCATTTGAGCATTATAATAACTTGTGTTTTTGTCGGGATCGTCTTGTTCTGCTCCATCGTAAGTAGATGTGTAGGTATAATTTAATCCAAAATTTAGATTATCATTTAGTTTAAATTTTGATGTAAGCTCAAGGCCTTTTGATTTTACTGTTCCTGGCATATTTTGCGTTGTGTAATTAAGGCCAGAGCTATTTCCAGTTTTCCAACCCTCCAGAACATCGTCATATTTAATATCAAAATAAGTGGCCTCGATGTCTAAATTTAGATCTGGAAAAGACTTTTCAATACCGAAATCAAAACTTCTACTATTTTCGGCTTTAACGTTAGGTAAAGATTTTGCATTTGAGGCGTAAACAAAGAACATTTCATAGAGAGATGGATATCTAAAACCGGTTCCCCAAGATGCTTTGAGTTTAGTTAATTTATCATCGAATAGATATGCTAAAGAGGCTCTATGTGAATCCTCGTTTTCAGCAATTGAATTGTCGTCGAACCTGGATCCGAAAGTCCCATAAATATTTTCAGTTAATCTGCTCTGAAAATCATAATAACTTGATGTTGTGTAGTATGCTTTATTAGATGTACCGGTCAAATCTTTGTTATATCCGATTTTATCATCTTCTCTTTCAATACCAAAAACAACGCTATTATCTAAATTAAAATTATAGTTACCTGAATATAATATGGCATACCGATCTCCATAATAATTATCTTTTATTGTGTTACCACTTCCAGGAGCAGCTCCATAAATTCTTTTAATATAAGTATTAGCATATGTTATTTTATTTTGAAATTTTGAACTCGGTTCATATAAAAGTGAGATATTTGCTGAGGACTGTATGCTATCTTCTTCCTCATTATGAGTTGCGGTTGCAGTATTAACTTCTTTATCATATTGCAAATACGTATCTGTAAATCTCAAATTACTCTCAAAACTAAATTTATTAGAAAGTTGACGCTTATAGTTAGCTACTAATGAATTATTTCTGTATCTATCATTCTCATCGTTATGTAACATTTGAGAAACGCCATCTGTATGAAACCTCTCTAAGCCAAAGTAATAATTTTGTTTTTCGTCAGCACCGGAATAAGAAAGAGATAAATTTTGTGTGCCATGAGAACCATTTTTAAAATTTAAAGCTTTTTCATTACCTGATTGCCCTCTTTTTGTTGTTATATTTATTGTTCCACCAATTGCTCCACTTCCATAAACTGAACTTTGATTTCCTTTTAATATTTCTACTCTAGAAAGTTGACTAGTTAAAATATGATTAAAGTCAAAATCACCAGAAACACTTGATGGATCAGACATTTTTACTCCATCTATATAAACAGTTGAGTATCTTTTAGGTAATCCTCTTAATTGAATTGCTGAGGTTGCACCATGCCCTCCTGTTTGAAAAAAATTTGCACTTGTAGAGCTACTTGCAAGAACGTCACCTAAAAAAAATTCTCCAGTGTCTTCTAAAAATTTTTCATCTAATACAACTACAGAGGTACCAACTGTTGATAGAGATTGTGGTTTTTTGCTTGGAGCAATTACTATTGTTGGAATTTCATTACTAAAAAGATTAGTTAAGATTAGTGTAAATGTAATAGTTACGGTTATTATAATCTTTTTTAACATATGGCCTCTCTATCTTATGAGCATAAGCTCATTTTAAAATGCCACTGTTAATTTAAATTGCAGAACTAGACTTTTCCTGGCCTTCATCCAACAGCGGACTATACTGGGTGGCGCTCCGACTTTACGGTTGCAGGTACAGCCAGTGA
>CACHSH010000022.1 GCA_902582475.1 uncultured Pelagibacteraceae bacterium
TAATTCAAAACTCCATCTTTGATATCGGAAATTTTGTTTAAATCAGTTTTAATTGCAACTGACTTAGCATCTAATCTTTCCCCCTCAATCTTAAATTCAATTCTATTTATACTTAATTTATGTTTTTGCAACTCGCTTAGAATTTTATCTGCATATCTTGAAGTAATCCAATCTCTAAAAAATCTAGTTTGTACTCCTAGAATTACATAATGATTATATTCTTTGACTAAAGAGATATTCTTAAGCCAACTAGAAAATATTTCAGTTCCAAAGGCTTTTTCAAATCCTGTTTGAACCAAATTCCAATCTAATATATTTTCTTCTGAAACAATATTTTTTTCAACTTTGAATGATTTTTCCATGATAAAGAAATTAATTTTTATAAAAAATTATTTTTTAATTCAACTTTTTTTTACCTTAAAAAAAAAATAATTCGTTCCGAGTTGTACAATAATCGTGGAAGATGAAATTAAAGAAATTTAAATAAGTAATATAAAAATAAACGTTGAGGATGAATTCAAAAAAAAAACTTCAACCTCAAATAATAATTGTCTATATGTAGTTTAAAAAATAAATTTGGAGCTATAATTGTCGGATAAAGTTTAACAACTTTTAATTGTTTACAACTATTTATTGATATTTTTTATTCTCTTAAAAATTCTTGAAATTTTTCTTGAAGCGTTTTGCTTTTTTACAACCCCAGTTTTAGCAATTTTCATTAGTTCAGATTGAAATTTTGGTAAAAACTTCTTTATTTCAGCGGTATCTTTCTTTTCGATTAGTTTATTCATTTTTTTAATTGCTATTCTATACCGACTTCTTCTTAGTTTATTGACCAAAGACTGTGTTTTTACTCTTTTTACTCTTCTGATGGCTGATTTTGTATTAGGCATTAAAGGGACATATATATGTTTGGAATATTTAGGTCAACATCTAACTATTTCTGACACTTCGAACAGTAAAAAGTTGAACGATTTGATATATATATTTTTTTTATTTGGCCAATACATTTCTCTTTCTTGCATGGTTTATTAGCTCTATCGTAAACCATAAAATTCTGTTGGAAATTACCGTTTTTACCTGAAATACCTCTAAAGTCTTTTATGCTTGAGCCGCCTAATCTAATAGCCTTTTGCAGTATCAGCTTAGTGTTTGTGATAATCTTACTTATCTCATGATTTTTCAATACATTAGAAATTTTTATCGGATTAATTGAACTCTGATGCAAAATTTCATTAACATATATATTTCCTAGTCCTGAGATAATACTCTGATCCATCATCAGATTTTTAATATTTTTTTTTGTTTTTTTCAATTTTGGCATAAAATATTTTTCATCAAACTCTTTGGATAAGGGTTCGGGTCCTAAAATTTGTAAATGTCTATTTTTTTTAATATCACTCGTCGCAATGAGTTTTATAAAACCAAATTTTCGAACATCATTATATATTAAGCTAATTGAATTATTAAAATCTATTGATAAATGATTGTGTTTTTTGTCTATTTTATTTGAGTAATAAAAACTAGTTTTATAAATTTTATCATAATAGTTTTTTAATATAAAAATTTTACCTGTCATTCCAAGATGAATCAAAATTGTATTACTACTTTCAAGGCTTATAAGTAAAAATTTTGATTTTCGGTTTACTGATGTTATTTTTTGATTTTTTATTATTTTATTTAAATTCTTGTCGATTTTATACCTTAAATCCCTGTTAAAAATTGATACTTTTCGAATTTTAAGCCCTTTTATAAATGATTGTAGCGATCTTCTAACAACTTCAACTTCGGGTAATTCTGGCATATAACTTAATTAAAATGAAAAATATTAATCAAAATAAAAAAAGAAATGTAACAAAAGTTTTCAATGAAGTCTTCAGTAAATATGATGTAATGAATGATTTAATGTCTTTTTGGTGCACACAGAATCTGGAAAAATAGGTTGATGGATTGGATGGCTCCAAAAAAAAGCGATCACTTGATTGATGTGGCATCTGGGTCAGGAGATATAGCGAAATATTTTTTGAAAAATACAGATTATACAGGAAAAGTGAAATGTGTTGAGCCTAATAAATATATGCTTGAAGTAGGTAAGAAAAAATTAAAAAATTCATCTAACGTGAAATGGTATTGTAGCCCCGCTGAAAAATTACCATTCAGTGATGAAATATTTGATATATATGTTGTAAGCTTCGGGATAAGAAATTTTTCAGATATAAATCAAGCCCTTAAAGAAGCTAAACGTGTACTAAAGATTGGGGGAAGATTCCTATGCTTAGAATTTTCTAAAGTTGACAATGAAATCCTTGCAAAATTTTACCAAGGATACTCTAAGATTATTCCATATTTAGGAAAATATATTGTTGGAAAATCAGAGCCTTACGAATATTTAGTTAATAGTATTAATAGCTTCTATAATCAACAAGAGCTTATGGATATAATTAAGTCAATTGGTTTTGAAAAAACTGAATACAGAGATCTTTCAGGTGGCATCGCTAGTATTCATTCTGGGTGGAAAATTTAGTTATGCTTAGAAGAATTTATAATTTATTAAGAATATTAAGAAAATTATCTATCTCTGGTGCTGTAGAAACATTGAATGATATAAGGCCAATTCCAGGAACAATAAAATTTATATTCTACATATTTTCAATTGGATCATCAAAAAAATCTGAAAATATTGAAAAGTCATCTGGTGAAAAATTATGTCAATCTCTAGAAGATATGGGCACAACCTTTATTAAACTAGGACAGTTTTTGGCAACCAGACCAGATATTATTGGAGAGGAAATAGCTAATAATTTAGAAAAACTCCAGGATAAACTACCAGCATTTAGTAAGGAAAAAGCAAAAACTATAATTGAAAGAGAAATAGGAACAAAATCTTTTAAAGATATCTTGCATATTAGTGAACCAATTGCGGCGGCTTCGATAGCACAAGTACATTTTGCAAAAATAAAAATTCTTAATGAAGAAAAAGAGCTTGCTATTAAAATTTTAAGACCAAACATACATAATTTAGTTAATGAGGAATTAGATGCTTTGATGTTTTTAGCTTACATAATTGAAAGTGTCTTTAGTAATACAAAGAGACTAAAATTAATTGAGATTATAAGCTTACTCAAAGAAATAACAAATGTTGAAATGGACTTAAGATTTGAGGCAGCAGCGGCAAGTGAATTAAGAGAAAATACAATTAATGATAAAGGTATTAGGGTTCCAAAAATTTATTGGAATTATACATCTAAAGAAGTTTTAACTCTTGATAAAATCGATGGTATTTCTATTAGAGATACAAAAAAACTTAAAAGTTTAAATATAGATTTAAAAACTCTCTCTGAAAATTTAATTCAATTATTCCTAAAACAATCAGTAAGGGATGGTTTTTTTCATGCAGACATGCACCAAGGAAACCTATTTGTTGATAAGAATGGGAATATTGCTCCGGTAGATTTTGGTATAATGGGTAGATTGGATAAAAATAACAAAAAATATTTAGCTGAAATTCTTTATGGTTTCATTGAAAGAGACTATACAAAAGTTGCCGAAATGCATTTTTTAGCAGGGCTTGTTCCAGCAAATACCTCTAAAGATGATTTCGCACAAGCTTTAAGATCAATCGGTGAACCAATTTTTGGACAATCTATTAAAGATATTTCAGGTGGAAATTTATTAGGCCAGCTATTTGAGATCACAGAAAAATTTAATATGCAAACACAAACTCAATTGTTGTTGCTTCAAAAAACTATGGTGGTCGTTGAAGGTGTAGCTAGAAAATTAAATCCAGATACTAATATTTGGGAGATATCCAGACCTGTTTTAGAAAAGTGGATTAAAAGTGAAAAAGGACCTGAGTCAGCTTTGAATAAAACAATTGAGCTATCTAAAGATATATTAGAAAGAATTCCTGATTTACCTAATGTAATGGATAATGCGAACACTACTTTGCAAATGATAGCAGAGGGAAAATTAAATTTAAATGCTTTGAATACAAAGAATTTTGAAGTTGAGGAACTCAAAATGAAAAATTTAAGGAATAATGTGGTTATAGTTTTTTTGGGTATTGTAATAGGTGCATTTATAGTATTTTAATAAAGAATGAATTTAAAAAATAAAAAAATTTTACTTATAGTAGGGGGTGGTATTTCAGCCTACAAATCTCTTGATGTAATAAGGTTACTTCAAAGAAAAGGTTCTTCTGTTAAAGTTATTTTAACAAAAACAGGAAAGAAATTTGTTACTCCTTTATCAATTTCATCTCTATCAAAAAACAGAGTCTTTGAAGATACATTTGACGAAAAAAGTGATGGAAAAATGGATCATATTTCACTTTCACGTTGGGCAGATGCAATTTTAGTTTTACCAACTACTGCAAACTTAATGTCCAAACTTGCTAGAGGGGCTGCTAATGATTTAGCAACAACAGTTCTTCTCGCGGCAGACAAGGAAGTTTTTCTTATACCTGCAATGAATGTAAGAATGTGGATACATCAAGCAACTCAAAAAAATTTTAATGCATTGTTTAGTTATGGTTATAAATTTATAGGTCCAGAGGATGGTGAAATGGCGTGTGGTGAGTATGGAAAAGGTAAAATGTCAAGTCCAAGACAAATCATATCATGTTTAGAAAAGTATTTTAGGGACAAAGATTTTTTTAAAAAGAAAAAAATAAAAGCAATTGTTACTACTGGTCCAACCAAAGAATATATTGATCCTGTACGATTTATTTCTAATGAATCGAGCGGAAAACAGGGTTATGAAATAGCTTTGGAATTAGCGCGACTTGGCATTAAAACAACACTTATATCGGGACCTACAAATATTAATTATTCAAAAGATATTAAAGTAAAAAAAGTTATTTCTGGCAAACAAATGTTCAACATTGTTAGAAAAAATTTACCGACTGATATAGCTGTTTGTTCAGCTGCTGTTTCCGATTTTAGACCTCTTACAAAAAATAAGGAAAAAATAAAAAAAAAACAAAAATTTGACGAGATAAAATTAGAAAAAAATTCAGATATATTGGAGTTTTTAGGAAAAAATAATAGATATAAACCAAAGCTGTTAGTTGGTTTTTCTGCAGAAACAGAAAATATTTTGAATAACTCAATTGAAAAAATGAAAGATAAATTTTGTGATATCATAGTTGCCAATGATGTTTCTAAAAAAGGCACAGGGTTTAATGTAGATTTTAATGAGGTTACAATAATTGATAGAAAAGGAAATACTCATAAAATAAAAAAAAACTCAAAAAAATTTATTGCATCCATAATTGCTAAAAAAATAATGAATTCTTTTTTAGATATAAAAAAAAATCTAAATTAAAATGGAATTAAACAGCATCGATCTAAAAAAATATTCAAGACAATTAATATTAAAAAATATTGGAATTTCAGGTCAAAGAAAAATATTTAATTCAAAAATTTTAATTATTGGTGCGGGTGGATTAGGCTGTCCTTTAATGCTGTATCTATCATACTCTGGAGTTGGAAATTTAGGAATAATTGACGATGATAAAATTGAAATTTCCAATCTTAGTAGGCAAGTTTTGTATACTAAAAAAGATTTAGGCAAATTGAAAGTTTTAGTCTCAAAAAAAATTATTAAAAATATAAATAAAAAGATTAATGTAAAAACTTACGCAAAAAAAATAGATAAAAACAATATTCATGATATTGCAAAAAATTATGATTTTATTTGTGATGGTACTGATAATTTCAAATCAAGACTTTTAATTAATGACTACTGTTTAAAAAATAAAAAAGTTTTAATTTCTTCAGCAATAAGTAAGTACGATGGACAAATCTTTAATTTTGATTTTAGAAAAAAAGGTCCTTGTTTAAGATGTTTCATGCCAAGTGAGCCTACTAATGCAGAAAATTGTGAAAGTGAGGGAATAATGTCTACACTTGCGGGAATAGCAGGTTCATTACAGGCCAATGAGGTTATTAAATCTATTTTAAAAATAGGTAAGCCTTTAAATGGTGAAATAATGATTTTTAATTCACTAAACTTAAACTTTAGAAAAAATAAAATTAAAAAAGAATATAAATTGCAAGAATCATTTTAATGCTTAAAGAAAAAAAAATTTTTAATAAAATTTTTATTTGCATCATTTTTATTTCAATTAATTTTTTCTGCGTTTTCTGATGAAAATTATTATTTGACGCTTAGAAATGATAAGGTAAATCTAAGACAGGGGCCGTCATTTCAATATCCAGTTAAATTTGTTTATGAAA
>CACHSH010000023.1 GCA_902582475.1 uncultured Pelagibacteraceae bacterium
TTTAATTAATTATAAAAACATAATTTGGGTTGTGGGAGGTCTGAAAAAGGCCGGAGATAAGTTTTACTTAAATCAAATTAAAAATAATATATTAAAGGTATTTATTATTGGTAAAGACAGAAAATTTTTCAAAAAACAATTAAATAAAAAAATCAATTTTAAGGAAACAGTAAATTTAGAAAGAACCGTCAAACATATTTTTGAGGAATTAAAAATGATGAGTCTTAGAAAAATAAATAAGATTTTTGTCGTTTTTAGTCCTGCAAGTGCGTCATATGACCAATTTAGAAATTTTGAGGAAAGAGGAAATAAATTTAAAAAATTAGTAAATATTTATGCAAAAAAATACCTTTGAAAATTTTTCTTTTAACAAAATAAATATAAAAAAATACTGGAGAAATGTAGATAAACAAATTTTATTAGGTTTTACGTCGTTATTTTTTCTTGGTGTGTTTTTTTCTTTTTCTTCTACTTCGATTTTAGCAGATGAGAGATTAGATAGAGAGTATTACTCTTTTTTTCAAAAACATTTCCTTTATGCATTTGTATCTTTTACCCTCATGATTTTTGTTTCCACAATTAATAAAAATCTTATTAACAGAATGATATTACCCTGTTTTCTACTATTCTTTATAACACTAGCATTAGTGCCATTAATTGGAATTGAGGTTAAGGGAGCCAAAAGATGGCTTAATCTTTATTTTTTTAATTTTCAACCAATTGAATTTACGAAACCCTTTTTTATTCTTTTGGTATCACAAATTATTAGTTCAGATTATATAAAGAATTTAAATATTTCTCGTTTTATAACTTTTTTATTGTTATCACTTATAATTATTTTTTTGGTTATACAACCTGATCTAGGGCAATCAGTATTAATAGTTGGCACGTGGCTTTCATTAATTTTTGTATCAGGAATGAATATTTATGTTCTTATCGCACTTTTTATTTCAATTATTTCAATATTTTTTAGTTTAATATTCCTAGCTCCAGAAAAATTTAATTATATTACAAATAGGATTTCATCTTTTTTAGATCCCACTAAAGCAGATAATTTTCAGTCACAGAAAGCAATCGATGCAATAAGACAAGGCGGAATCAAAGGACAAGGTATGGGCGAAGGCATATTGAAAGAGTCTGTGCCCGAGGCACATACTGACTATATAATTGCAGTTATAAGTGAAGAATTTGGTTCTATTATTTCAATATTAATAATATTAATTTTTCTTTTTATTGCGTTCCGTATAACTAAAATAATCATTAATTATACAAATGATTTCTATAAACTTTCTCTTTGTGGTCTTGTTTCATTATTAATTTTTCAAACATTTATACATGTTGGAGTTAATGCAAATTTATTGCCTACAACAGGCATGACTTTACCATTTCTAAGTTATGGTGGTTCTTCCTTGATATCAAGCGGTATTATAGCTGGAATAATTTTGAATTATACCTCCCTTAAGGTGAAAAATTAAATGCAGATAAATAAAAAAACTATTGTAATTGCAACTGGTGGTACAGGAGGTCATATTTTTCCATCAGTTAGCCTATATGAGTTTTTAAATAGCGAATATAAGATAGAAATTATTACTGACCAAAGAGGATTAAAATATTTTCAGAATGAAAAAAGTTTAAAAATTAATATAATTAATTCTGATAGAGTTTTGGGTAAGAATATTTTTAAAATATTTACAGGATTAATAAAAACTCTTTTTTCTATTATAAAGTCATTTAGGCTATTAATTAGATTGAAACCAAAGTTAGTCGTAGGAATGGGAGGATATTCTTCATTTGCAGTTTGTTTATCAGCGTATGCTTTAAAAATTCCAATAATAATTTATGAAAATAATCGTGTTATAGGTAAAGCGAATAGATTTCTTTTGCCATTATCCAGAAAAATATTGGTATCGACGGAGGATGTTGAGGGTATAAGAAATAGATATAAACACAAGGTATTTCAGTCTGGTTATTTACTCAGAAATAAAATATTTAATATTAAGAAAAAAAAAACTCAACTTTACAATAATGAATTATCAATTTTAATAATGGGTGGAAGTCAGTCTGCAAAAATTTTTGGTGAATACTTGCCCAGTGTTATAAGAAAATGTTATGATAGTGGTACTAAATTTAATATTTATCAACAGTGTTTGGATTTTCAAAAAAATAATATAAATAGAATTTATAGTGAACTAAATCTTAAATTTACGCTATTTACGTTTGAAAATGATATATCAAAATATTATGAAAAAACAGATATCGCAATTACTAGGTCAGGTGCTTCTTCAATCGCAGAGCTGATAAATCTAAATATCCCGTCAATTGCTATTCCATTACCCTCCTCAACAGACAACCATCAATTAAAAAATGCAAAGTATTTTGAGAATAAAGGTTACTGTTTTTTATTAGAACAAAGGTACATGTTTGAAAAACTATTTGACATACTTAAAGATCTCAATAAAGACAGAAATAAACTTATTTTACTAAAAGAAAAAATGAAAAAACATTCAGATCAAGAGGCTATTTCAAAAACTAATCAATTAATCAAGAAAGTTCTAAATGGACAGATCTAAAATAGCAATTAGTGAAAGAATTCATTTTGTTGGGATAGGCGGCATAGGTATGAGCGGGCTTGCACAAATTATGAGGGATATGGGTTTCAATGTTCAAGGAAGCGATATAGTTAAAAGCAAAAATGTGGAAAGATGTAAAAAAAACGGAATTAAAGTTTTTACAAAACATAACAAAAAAAATATAAAAAATTCATCAATTATCGTTAGATCTTCAGCTATAAAAAATAGCAATTCAGAAATAAAAGCTGCAAAAAATAGAAAATTAAAAATTTTAAAAAGAGCAGAGATGTTGGCCCATGTTGTTTCACTTAAAAAAAATATTGTAATAACAGGATCACATGGAAAAACTACGACTACATCATTAATTTCAAGGATACTTTATGAAGCCAAGTTAGATCCGACAATTGTAAATGGCGGAGTAATAAATTCAATTAGAAGTTCAGCTAGATATGGGAAAGGAGATTGGGCAGTTTTAGAAGCCGACGAGTCAGATGGTAGTTTCTTAAATCTTCCAGTTAACTATTCAGTAGTTACCAATATTGATAGAGAGCATATTGATTTTTATAAAAGTTTTCAAAATTTAAAAAAATCATTTTTAAATTTTGTTAATAAAACACCAACAATAGGAAAGTCTTTTTTATGTATAGATGATAAAGAAATAAAAAAATTAATTCCTAAAATTAAAAATAAAAATTTTTTCACTTATGGTTTTTCTAAAAAAGCAAATTTTAGAATATTAAATACTATTTATAAAAAAAATTACTCAATATTTGACCTTGAAACTTCTATACCTGGATTAAAAAAAATTAAAATTAAAAAGATAAAACTTAATCTTATAGGACCCTATAACATTTTAAACTCCGCAGGTGCCATTGCTCTTTGCTTGCATATTGGCATAGATATAAAAATTATTAGAAATGCACTAAGAAAGTTTACAGGAATTCAAAGAAGACTTACAAAAGTTTTTGAAAACAATGGCAGAGAATTTTTTGATGATTATGCACACCATCCCACTGAGATTAAATCTGTTTTACATAGTTTGAGAATTACATATAAAGGAAGGAAGATTATTTCTGTATTTCAGCCACATAGATATTCTAGAATAAAACTTCTTAAAGGAGATTTTGCATTCTCATTTAAGGATTCCAATCTAGTTATTTTATGCCCAGTTTATCCTGCTGGTGAAAAAGTTGATAAACATTATGATAAAAAAAATTTTGCAAAGTTAATTGCGAAAAAATCAAAAGTTCAGGTAATAACAGTTGAAGATGAAAAAGATCTAAGAAAATTTTTTAAAAAGAATTTAATAAGCAACGAACTCATACTATGTATGGGAGCAGGTTCAATCTCAAAGTGGATAAGGGAAATGAAACTATAATATGAGTGGTGTAATTTTAAATAATGAGAAGTTAAAAAAATATAATTGGTTTAATCTAGGTGGTTCAGCCAAAATATTCTTTAAACCTAAATCTATTAATGAAATAAAAAAGTTTTTGGAAAATAACAAGGATAATGGTGGAATCCATATTTTAGGTGCTGGTTCCAATACTATTTTTAGAGACGGCGGTTACGATGGAACAGTAATTAAACTTGGAAATAGTTTTTCTTATACAAAAATACTTAGTGATGGAAATATAGAAGTTGGTGCAGCTACACTAGATAAAAAAGTTGCAAACTTTGCTATGGATAATTCTTTAACAGGACTAGAATTTTTATCTTGTATACCAGGTAGTATTGGTGGTGCTATTGTAATGAATAGTGGCTGCTACGGTCACGATATGTCAAAAATAGTTATATCTTTTGAGGCTTTAACATTTGATGGGAAATTAAAATCTTTTAAAGCTAATGAAATTGATTTTTTTTATAGAGGAAGTGATTTTGGTGAAAATTTAATAATTTTGAGTGCCAAACTCAAAGGTCACAAGGCAAATAAAGAAGATATTGAAAAAAAACAAAAAAATTTTTTAGATCTTAAAAAAAAGAGCCAACCAAGTAATATAAAAACATGCGGAAGTACATTCAAAAATCCAAATAACAAGAAAGCATGGGAGTTAATTAAAATGTCCGGTTGTTCTAATTTTAGTATTGGTGGGGCCAGACTTTCAGAACATCATTGTAATTTTTTTTTAAATGATGGCAGAGCAACATCCCAAGATGTTGAAAGTCTGATCCGAAAAGTAAGAGAAAGAGTATTTTTGAAAACAGGTGTTAATTTAGATTTAGAAATAAAAATTATTGGGAAAAAATAAAATTGGCTAAAAAAAAAAGAATCCTTGTTATTTTGGGTGGTACATCTAAAGAAAGAGAAGTAAGTTTAGATACAGGGACCTCATGTATAAAAGCTTTAAGAAAATTGGGATATAGGGTTATAAAGTTTGATCCAAAATTTTCATCTATAACTGAAATAAAAAAAAATAAAGCAGATGTTATATTTAATGCACTTCACGGCAAAGGAGGAGAAGATGGATATATTCAAAGTTTCTTTGAACATATAGGTATACCTTATACTCACTCAGGAGTTCTATCTTCTATGCTTGCAATGAATAAATATTTTTCTAAACAAATGTTTACTAAAAATAAAATAAAAACACCCAACTACTTTTTTTTAAATAAAAAAGACTTTTTAAAAGCTAATTTAAAGAATAAAATCAAAAAAAAATAAACTTAAATTCCCTATTGTAATAAAACCAAATGATGAAGGATCCAGTATTGGTGTAAAAATTTGTAAAACAATTTCTTCATTAAATACCTCTTTTAACAATTTAAGTAAAAAATATAATAATTTGATTTTTGAAACCTTTATACCAGGTAAAGAAATTCAAGCTGCTGTAATTGGTGGAAAAGCCATAGGTGCAATAGAATTAAGACCAAGAAGACCATTCTATGACTATGATGCCAAATATAAAAAATCGTCAAAAACATTACATGTGATGCCCGCTGAAATTTCATCAAGCAAATACAAGGAAGTTTTGAACATATCTAAAAAAGCTAATAAAGTTTTAAAATGTAAAGGAATTGTAAGATGTGACTTTAGGTTCTACAAAGAAAAATTTTTCCTCCTAGAGGTAAATACTCAGCCAGGCTTGACTAGTTTATCGCTTGTTCCTGAAATTGCGAGGTATACTAAAATTCCATTTACGAAATTAGTAAAATGGATGGTCGAGGACGCAAGTCTCAATAGATGAAGAAGAAAAACATTTTTTTGTGGTTTCTATTGCTTATTTTTCTTACAACTTATAATTCTAATTTAGAAAATGACATTGTAAATTCGTTTTTTAGATTACAAAAAATAGAGATCGACGGAACAAAAAATGCAAATTCAGATGAAATCGAAGAGAGACTAGAAATATTTAAAAAAAAAAATCTAATTCTTATAGATCAATCAGAAATGATAAAAAATATTGCTGATTTAGACTACGTTAAAGATATTGAATTAAAAAAAATATACCCCGATAAAATTAAAATAAAAATACATGAACATAAACCTATAGGTATTTTCATTAAAAATGAGAACAAGTATGTTTTAAGTGATAGTGGAAAATTAATAAAAGATAATAGTGAAAAATTTAGGTCGCTTCCTTT
>CACHSH010000024.1 GCA_902582475.1 uncultured Pelagibacteraceae bacterium
AGCAAAGTATCAAAAAAAATTGCAAAAGAGCTTACCAAGGATTTAGAAAAAGCTTTTTCAGAAAAAGATAAAAAGACTAGATCAGATTTAATTAGCCAAGCCGGAGAGAAATGTAAAAGTTTGTTCGAAGGAGACGAAGATCTGTTAGAACATGAAATAATGTTGCAACTTAAAAAACTTGAAAAAAACATTGTTAGAACAAGAATTTTAAAAAACAAAAAAAGAATTGACGGGAGAGGTTTATCTGATGTAAGGCCTATTAAATGTGAAGTTGGAGTTTTACCAAGGACACATGGATCAGCATTATTTACAAGAGGAGAAACTCAAGCTTTAGTTACCACAACATTAGGCACCACAGATGATGAGCAAAGAATAGAAAGTTTAGAAGGTTTAAAGAGACAAAGATTTATGCTTCATTACAATTTTCCTCCTTTCTCAGTTGGTGAAACTGGAAGAATTGGAACAGGAAGAAGAGAAGTAGGACACGGTAAATTAGCTTGGAGAGCTCTAAATTCTTCTCTTCCTAAAAAAGAAAACTTTCCATACACGCTTAGGATTGTTTCAGAAATTACAGAGTCTAATGGATCCTCTTCAATGGCTACTGTTTGTGGATCTTCACTTGCATTAATGGATGCAGCAGTTCCAATAGCAGAACCAGTTGCTGGGATAGCCATGGGATTAATAAAAGAAAAAGATGATTTTTCGATCTTATCAGATATTTTAGGCGACGAAGATCATCTTGGTGATATGGATTTTAAAGTTGCAGGTACAAAAGATGGAATCACATCATTGCAGATGGATATAAAAATTACAGGTATCACATTTGAAATTATGGAAAAAGCACTTGCCCAAGCTAAAGATGGAAGAGTTCATATCTTAAATGAAATGAACAAAACTATTAAATCTTCAAGAAAAGAAGTTGGAAAACACACACCAAAAATGGAAACTATTAAAGTTGATAAAAAAGATATCGCAACTGTTATTGGTAAAGGTGGCGCAACTATAAGAGAAATTGTTGAAAAATCTGGAGCAAAAGTAGACGTTAAAGATACAGGTGAAGTTACAGTAGCAGCCGCAAACGAAGAGACCAGAAAAATAGCAGTACAAATGATAAATGATCTTGTTGCAAAACCAGAAATGGGAAAAATATATAAAGGTAAAGTAGTAAAGATCATGGAGTTCGGAGCTTTTGTAAACTTTTTAGGAAAACAAGATGGTCTTGTTCATATTTCTCAGTTAGCAGCTAAAAGAGTTCAAAAAGTAACAGATGTAGTTAAAGAGGGTGACGAAGTTTCTGTAAAAGTAATAGGGTTTGATAGAGGAAAAGTCAAACTTTCAATAAAAGAAGCTTCTTAAATTTTATACTCAAAATTTTGAGTTTTTTCATTAACGCTTAATTCTTGTGCTCCATTACGTAAGTGAAAATTTCGTGCCATTTCTGTAAGAGGAGACAATGTAATCAATCTATTCAAATGATTTGATTTCTTTATTTTTTTAAACGCTTCTTTAACAATTAATTTTCCCCCACCTTTTTTCTTTGACCAAACTGTGTATGCAATTGCTATTTTCCCCACATTATCATTTCGCCAAGATGCACTTTGTAGATGGGCATCTTTGGTCATTAAGTCAAATTCCTCAATTGTTTTTGGAATTTCGTTTGTAAAACCAAAGCACATTATTGCACATATTTTCTTTTTATATTTTACGCCGAATATTTTTCTACCATAGCTTGTTCTAAATTTTACATCTAACTCAGGTCTGATTGGATCCTCTTTAGTGTTACAGGTTTCAAGTTCAACAAGCTCAGCTCCCTTTATCCAATCATAAAAGTTTTCAAATTTTTCTTTTATTTTTTTATTTAATCGAGACATTTTTTTGGTTAGTTTTATTAAGTAATATTTTTAGGATCTGGCATTCCTGCTTTATTATAACCAGCATCGACATAATGAATTTCACCAGTTACACCAGCAGCAAGATCACTTAATAAATAAAGTGCAGATTTTCCCACATCATCAATATCAACATTTCTTTTTAAAAAAGAGTGGTCGGAACTCCATTTGTATAAAAATTTTGCATCACCAATTGCTGATGCTGCTAAAGTTTTAATTGGTCCAGCACTTATTGCATTTACTCTAATTCCTTTTGTGCCTAAATCCCTAGAAATATACTTAACACTAGATTCCAAGGCAGCTTTACAAACACCCATTACATTATAGTTGGGTATTACTTTAGTGGACTCGTAAGTCAAAGTCAGCATACTCGATCCATCTTTCATTATTTTTGACGCTTCTTTAGCTATTTCAGTGAATGAAAAACATGATACCAACATACTTTTTATAAAATTTTCTCTTGAGGTATCAATATACTGACCTGATAATTCTGCTCTATCTGAGAATGCAATTGCATGAACTACAAAATCAATTTGGCCCCACTTCTTTTTTATTTCCTCAAATGTTTTTTTAATATCATCTTTATTTTCTACATTACAATTTAAAAGAAATTGCGATTTAAGAGAGTCGGCTAGAGGTGTAACTCTTTTTTTAAGTGCGTCTCCAAGATATGTAAAAGCAAGTTCGGCTCCATTTTCTGAAAGCCTCTTTGCTATGCCCCAAGCTATAGATCTATCGTTTGCGACACCCATTATTAAACCTTTTTTACCTTTAACTAGATCCATTCTTAAACCTTTTCAAAAATCAAAGTTGCGTTCGTACCACCAAAACCAAAGCTATTTGACATCACTGAGTTCAAATTTACATCTTTCTCAACCTTTGTAACAATTGGAAAGTTCTTAGCCTCATCATCCATATCATTTACATTTGCTGAAGCAGCGATAAAATTATTTTTCATCATTATTAATGAGTAAATTGCTTCATGAACTGAGGCTGCACCCAGCGGGTGTCCAGAAAGAGATTTGGTTGAACTTATTTTTGGAAGGTTATCTTTGAAAGCACCTTTTATCGCTTTTAACTCTGTTATATCACCCACAGGTGTCGAGGTACCATGAGCATTTATATAATCGACTTTATTACGAGTTGTCTTTAATGCTAAATTCATACACCTAGTTGCTCCCTCACCTGATGGCGCAACCATATCATAACCATCAGAAGTAGCTCCATAACCAGTGAGTTCTGCATAAATTTTTGCTCCTCTTGCTTTTGCATGCTCTAATTCTTCTAAAACTAAAACTCCTGCTCCTCCAGCTATTACAAAACCGTCTCTAGTTTTATCGTAAGGTCTAGATGCTTTTTGTGGAGAGTCATTATATTTAGAAGATAAAGCAGTCATTGCATCGAACATTGCTGTCATCGCGAAATGTATTTCATCACTACCACCAGCAAATATAACTTTTTGTTTTCCAAACTGAATAAGTTCCATTGCATTTCCGATACAATGCCCACTGGTCGCGCAAGCAGAACTAATTGTATAGTTAACGCCTTTTATTTTAAAAGGAACAGCTAAAGTTGCAGACGCGGTACTCGCCATTGTTCTTGGCACAATAAATGGCCCCATTTTTTTTGGATTTTTTTCTCTTGTTTTGTCTGCGGCTAAAATTACATTTTCTATAGAGGGACCCCCTGATCCCATGACCATACCAGAATTAACATTACTTACATCTTTGTCTTCCAAACCTGAGTCACTAATAGCCTCTTTCATCGCTACATAGTTATACGCTGATCCATTTCCCATAAACCTTAAAGCTTTTCTATCAACGTAATCAGCAAGCTTAATATTTGGTTTTCCATGGACGTGACTTTTTAAATTATGTTCTTTATATTCCTCTGCAAAAGAAATCCCTGATTTATTATTTATAAGAGAATCATAAACCTCTTTTTGATTATTACCAAGACAAGAAACAATTCCGATACCTGTTACAACAACTCTCTTCATTGTTTATAAACTCCAACTTTTAAATTTTCTGCAGTATATATTTGTTTATCATCAGCTTTTAAAATACCGTCAGCAAATCCAACAGTTCCACCTTCTGTTTTTAAAACTTTTTTCATATTAACTTCGTAAGTAGCCATTTTAACTTTTTTTATAACTTCTCCTGTGAATCTAACAGAATTTACACCTAAAGCACGTCCTTTACCCGGTTCACCTATCCATCCTAAGTAAAAGCCAACTAATTGCCACATCGCGTCTAATCCTAGGCATCCAGGCATCACAGGATCGCTCTTAAAATGACAATCAAAGAACCACATATTACCTTTAACGTCTAACTCAGCTTTAATTATTCCTTTTTTAAATTTTCCTTCACCTGATTGAATTTGTGTAATTCTATCAAACATTAACATTGGTGGTGATGGTAAACGCGCATTCCCTTCACCAAAAAGGGCTCCATTTGCACAGTCAATTAATTCGTTATAGTTGTAATTGTTTTTTTGTTTCATTTTGAAAGCTAACAATTGCTTGAGTTTTTGGCAATATCATATATAAAATTGAAAAATTATAAAGTAAGTTAATGCATAAAATGAATAATAAAAACAAGACTTTTATAGATAAACTTAGATCTTCAGGTCTCAGACCTACAAATCAAAGAGTAGAAATAAGCAAATTTCTCTTCAATAGAAAAAAAACATTTCATTTTACAGTCGAAGAATTAAAAAATTCCATGAATTTAAAAAGGTCAAAAAAAATTTCTACAGCAACTTTTTATAACACTGTGCATGCACTTAAAAGTGCAGGGCATTTGAAAGAATTCTCTTTGGAGAATAACACCTCGTATTATGATACTAATATTACATCTCATCATCACTTCTTTGACAATGGGAAAGTAATTGATATTAAGAGCGACAAAATTACCTTTCAAAAACTTCCGGAGGCTCCAAAAGGCAAGAAAATCAAAAACGTTGAAGTTGTAATAAGATTAGAAAATAATAATTAATCCAAAAAAAAGATCTAGTTGTATTGACACATACTTTAGAATAATTATAAAGTAGTTATAATTAATAAATTTTTATAGTATGAGCGCAGAACTTAAAAAAAATGGAAATGGAAATGGTAAATGCCCTGTAATGCACGGGGGAGTTACGAAAGCAGGAGAGTCAAATACTTCCCGACAATGGCCAAACAGTATTAATCTTGATATTTTACACCAACACGACACAAAAACTAATCCTCTACCGAAATTTGACTATAAAAAAGAGGTAAAAAAATTAAATTTTAAAGCCCTCAAAAAAGATTTGCTTAAATTAATGACCGACAGCCAAGAATGGTGGCCAGCAGATTTAGGAACTTATAGTGGCCTTATGGTAAGATTAACTTGGCACCAAGTTGGAACTTATAGGGAATTTGATGGAAGACCTAACGTAGGATCTCATAGATTTTCCCCTCAAGATTCTTGGCCAGACAATACAAATTTAGATAAAGCTAGACGTCTTCTTTGGCCAATCAAAAAAAAATACGGAAATAGGTTAAGTTGGTCAGACCTTATGGTTTTAGCTGGCACTATGGCTTATGAGCATTCTGGATTTAAAACTTTTGGTTTTTCGTTTGGTAGAGAAGATATATGGGAACCTGAAAAAGATGTTTATTGGGGTAAAGAGACAGAACCATTAGCAGTTAATAGATATGGTGATCCAAAAGATCGTTCTTCTTTAGAAGCTCCACTTGCGGCATCCCATTTTCAACTAGTATATGTTAACCCCCAAGGAGTTGAAGGAAAACCTGATCCAGTTAGAACTGCAATGGATGTGCGTGAAACTTTTGGCCGAATGGGAATGAACGATGTAGAAACTGCAGCTCTTACAGTCGGAGGGCACTCTATTGGAAGGGCTCATGGTAATGGTAATCCAGACAATTTAGGTGCAGAACCTGCTGGAGCTGATATTCACGAACAAGGTTTTGGATGGAATCAGAAAAATGGAACAGGTGCTAATCAAATAACCTCTGGTCTCGAGGGAGCTTGGACAACTAATCCAGACAAGTGGGATCATCAATACTTGGATCTTTTACTTAATTACAAATGGGAAAGTAAAAAAAGTCCAGCAGGTGCTTGGCAATGGGAACCTATTAACCTTGAAGAGGATAAAAAGCCAAGAGATTTAGGAGACCCTAATAAAAAAGCTAGATTAATGTTTACCGACGCC
>CACHSH010000025.1 GCA_902582475.1 uncultured Pelagibacteraceae bacterium
AAAATAAGAAAAATGATATTGGTCTCTAGATCAAAAAAACGTGTTATCGCATTAAAAGGATATGGTATAAAAATTATTAAACAAGAAATTATTAAATGAAAATAAATATATGTATTGTGCAATCTGTTTATAATGAACAAATTACCGAAAAGCTTTGTTCAGGAGCAAAAGAGGAATTAAACAGATCTGGAATAAACAGCGTTGATATAGTAAAAGTTCCCGGAGCTTTTGAAATACCCGGTGTGATATCAAGATTAATCAATAAATATAATGGATTTATTGCTGTCGGTTGTATTATTAAGGGAGAGACGGCTAATTTTGATTTAATTTGTACAGCCATAACCAATGGATTAATGCAAATATCGATTAATGAAAAAAAACCAGTAGGCAACGGTATAATAACTAGTTTTAATAAAGATCAAGCTTCTAAGAGAATTGACAAAGGTCAAGAGGCAGCGAAAGCAGTATTAAAAGTTATTCAAATTAAATAATGTCTAATAAAAAATTAGATAACAATCCCAGAATAATTGTTATTCAAAAATTATATTCTTATTTTTTAAATAAAGAGAGTAAAATTACTTATGCTAAGCACAGATACAAAAAATTTATAAAAGATACTGTTTCTGGAACAATTGAGAGAGAGGAATTTATCATGGAAAAACTAAAGGAAATTTTAAATGAAGATTTTAATCCCTCAAGAACGGATTTAATTTTAAAATTAATGATTCTATCAGCAAGTTTTGAGTTAATTTTTGTACATAAAACACCGGTAAATGTAGTAGTAAGCGAATATATAAAAATATCAGATTTTTTTTTAGAAACTGCTCATAAGGGCTACTTAAATGCTATTTTGGATAAAGTTTCTAAAAATGTTAGAAAAGAGAAGAATTAATGTCTTGCCTTTTATCCAATTTTTTGGCAATTTTCTGTTTTTATTGATCTTTTGGGAGAACTATCGTTGGAAAATTTATACTTAATTATATTGGTTGGAATTTTAGCAGTTGTTTACAGTTATTTCTTAAGTAAACAGATCATGTCTTCTAGTCCCGGCAATAATAAAATGCAAGAGATTGCTGAGGCGATACAAATTGGAGCTAAAGCTTATTTAAATAGACAATATAAAACTATAGCTATTGTTGGAGTAATAGTTTTGGTTATTATAAGTTATTTTTTTAGTTTACTGGTTGGGCTTGGTTATTTTATAGGTGCCTTATTATCAGGGGCAGCTGGATATATTGGAATGTTAATTTCCGTGGAAGCTAATGTAAGAACAGCAGAGGCTTCAAGAACAAGTTTACAAAATGGTTTAACAATGGCTTTTAAATCTGGTGCAATTACAGGTCTTTTAGTTGCCGGTTTAGCATTATTAGCAATTTCAATTTATTATTGGGTATTAATAACTTTAAATATAGAAAGCAGGGAATTAATAAATGCTTTAATAGCATTAGGTTTTGGTGCTTCGTTAATATCAATTTTTGCTAGACTTGGTGGAGGAATTTTTACTAAAGGTGCTGATGTTGGAGCAGACCTTGTTGGAAAGGTAGAAGCAGGAATTCCAGAAGATGATCCAAGGAACCCTGCGGTTATAGCTGATAATGTTGGTGATAACGTTGGAGACTGCGCCGGTATGGCTGCAGATTTGTTCGAAACATATGCGGTAACCATTGTTGCAACAATGGTTCTTGCCTCAATCTTTTTTCAAGATAATTCAAGCATGATGATTTATCCACTGGCAATAGGAGGTGGATGTATAATAGCTTCTATAATAGGAACTTTTTTTGTCAGACTTGGTAAAAGTAAAAATATTATGGGGGCTCTCTACAAAGGTTTTATAATAACTGCTATAATATCCTTGATATTACTTTATCCAATTACCTCCATTGTGATTGGTTTAGAAAATTCTTTTAATGTTGGAGAAAAAAATTTTAACGGTTTTGATTTATATTATTGCGGTGTTATAGGATTATTTGTAACCGGACTTATAATTTGGGTTACAGAATATTACACTGGCACAAATTATCGTCCTGTAAGAAGCGTAGCAAAATCATCAACCACAGGACACGGAACAAATGTTATTCAAGGTTTAGCAATTTCTATGGAAGCAACAGCGTTACCTGCTTTAATAATTGTTGCCGGTATAATTGCAACAAATGAACTTGCAGGTTTATTTGGAATAGCTATTGCTGTAACAGCAATGCTGGCTCTAACTGGTATGGTTGTAGCTTTAGATGCGTATGGTCCAGTTACAGATAACGCAGGAGGAATAGCTGAAATGTCAAAGTTACCTAAAAATGTAAGAAAAACTACAGATGCTCTAGATGCTGTTGGTAATACCACAAAAGCGGTTACAAAGGGTTACGCAATAGGTTCTGCAGGTTTAGGAGCATTAGTTCTTTTTGCTGCATATACTGAAGATATAAAATTTTTCTCTAATGTTTCCGGCTCTAAGTTAGAAGGTGTTAATGTTAGTTTTGATTTATCAAATCCTTTTGTTGTAATTGGTCTTTTAGTTGGCGGTATGCTGCCTTATCTATTTGGATCAATGGGAATGCAGGCGGTAGGTAGAGCAGGTGGAGCAGTTGTTGTTGAGGTAAGAAGGCAATTTAAAAAAATTCCTGGAATCATGAAAGGTAAAAGAAAGCCTGACTATGGTAGATTAGTAGATTTATTAACTAAAGCAGCAATCAAAGAAATGATTATCCCTTCATTGTTACCAGTTCTCTCACCAATATTTTTATATTTAATCATTTATTCTATTGGAGGTTTAGAGGCAGCCTTATCATCTTTAGGTGCGATGTTACTTGGTGTTATAGTCACAGGGTTATTCGTAGCTATCTCAATGACCGCCGGTGGTGGAGCATGGGATAATGCTAAAAAATATATTGAGGATGGAAATTATGGTGGAAAGGGATCAGAGTCTCATAAAGCAGCCGTTACAGGTGATACTGTTGGTGATCCTTATAAAGATACAGCTGGACCTGCTGTTAATCCAATGATTAAGATTACAAATATTGTTGCTTTACTTCTTTTAGCTGTTATCTCACATTAAAATTAATTACGCGAATTTTGCTGCATCTTTTGACGTAGACTTTGTAAAAAAGATTTCACAAAACTACCTTTTTTAATTTCATTTTCAGTTTCAATTTTAGAGAACTTATAGTCTTTCATATTGTCTTTATTATAAAATATCTTTTCATTTACTATGCCTTTTTCATTAAAACTGACAACTAATACATTATTATTAATAAGGACATTTTTACCAAGAGTATATATTTTTCCTTTTGTTTTTGTCCTTTCAATATAAATCCAGGTATCCTCCTCTTTAATCGATTTTGTGTGTGGTTGCCCAAGTTTGTTAATAACATCGTTCTTATTACTAACATTTATCTCTAATAGTTCCTGTCTATTTTCAAGGTACATAATACCGTGACTATTTACTATTTTGTTCCTTTGACAATTTGATAAAAAAATGGATAAAAATAATAATATTAATGAAAAATAAAAATGTTTACTTTTTATAAAAAACATAACAACCAACTTTATACCAGATTAGTCAAATTATCACGTAATAAATTTTTTTATGAAAATATTAAACTTTCAGATAATTTTGAAACAAGAGTATTATTAATTTTCTTTCATTTAGCGATAATATTTAAAATTTGTAAAGGCAAAGATAACGATAAAAAAGTTCAGAGTGTTTTTGATAATATTTTTCACAACATAGAATACCACATTAGAGAGCTAGGACATGGCGATGTTTCAGTAAATAAGAATATGAAAAACCTAAATAAAATCTTTTATGATATTTTATTCAATATTGATAAACAAAAAACACAATCTAACATTACCACAGACCTATTAAAAAAATATTTTTTTAAGGAAAACAACAGTAGAGATGAAATAATGCATAAATTAGCAGATTATTTAATGAAATTTGAAAATTTTTGTTTTGATTTGGATGTTAATATCATGCTAAATGGCTCTATAGATTTTAAATATAGGTAAAACAATGGCAGTACCGAAAAGGAAAACTTCAAAATCCAGAAGAAATAAAAGAAGATCTCATCATAAGATTGTTGGTGTAAATATTTTAGAAGATAAAAAATCGGGCGAATATAGATTGTCTCATCACATTGATCCAAAGTCTGGATTTTATAATGGTAAAAAAATTCTAGATAAATAATCAGTTTTTTGACTTTCAACCACAATGGTAAATAAAGTAAAAATATCAATTGATTTAATGGGTGGAGAAAATGCTCCCAATAAAAATCTTGAGGGTATTGATCTTTTTTTAAAAAGGAATAAAAAAAATGATGATTTATTTTTGTATTTATTTGGTGATAAAAATATAGTTGAAGAAAAAATAAAAAAAATAGGAATTCCAGATATAAGTTATAAGTTAATTGATACCAAAATTATTGTATCCGATAGCTTGCCTGCATTGTCAGCAATTAAAAAAGGCAAAGACTCAAGTATGTGGAAATCTATAGAGTCACAGATCTCTTTAGATGCTGACGTGTCTTTATCCGCTGGTAACACGGGAGTTTTATTGGTCATGTCAAAAATGATATTAAAAACTTTAGAGGACGTTGATAAACCCGCTCTTGCTGGTCTGTGGCCAAATAAAACCGGTTTAAATGTAGTACTTGATTTGGGCGCAAATGTTGAATGTAGTGAAAAAAACCTTATTGATTTCTCTGAAATGGGATCAGCTCTTTACCAATCTTTATATCCAAACGAAAAAGCCAAAGTTGCTTTATTAAATATTGGATCTGAAGAAATAAAGGGAACCGAATTACTTAAAAGTACTTATGCTAAACTAAAAATTTTAGACTCAATTGGTGATTTTCAATTTCTTGGTTATATAGAGGGAAATCAAATAACAGATGGAAAATGTAATGTTATTGTAACAGATGGTTTTACGGGCAATGTAGCTCTCAAAACTGCCGAAGGTACTGCTAACTTTTTAACAGATAATTTAAAACAAGCACTATCTAGTAATATTTTTTCAAAGTTTTCAACTCTCTTCTCTTATTTTGCTCTTAAGAAGTTTAAAAATAAATTAGACCCTCGAAAATATAATGGAGCAATATTTTTAGGATTAAATGGTCCAGTTGTAAAAAGTCATGGCTCTACTGATGCAGTAGGGTTTTCTTACTCTCTTGATGTATGTTATAAAATTGCTAAAGGGAAAATGATGAATAAGATTAAAAGTAACATGAATCATATTAAAAATATCAATAATGAAGCGAAATAATATCAATAAAAATGATATTTTGGAAAATATTAAACAACAGCACGGATTGCCGATAAGTTTCTCAGAGAAGATTTTTAATTCTCTCTTGGACATTATCATTGAAGGACTAGAAAGAGATGGAAGATTAAAAATCTCAGGTTTTGGAACGTTTAAAATTTTAAATAAAAACGCAAGAATTGGAAGAAACCCAAAAACAAAAGTAAAATATCAAATTAAAGCTAGGAAAGTTGTTGTATTTTCACCATCTAAAACTGTTAAAAATAAAATAAATGGAAAAAAATAAAGAAGCATATAAAACTATAGGTGAAGTCGCTAAAGAAATAAGCTTTAATAACAAGAAAAATAAAAAACTTAATGCTCATACATTAAGATTTTGGGAAAAACATTTTAAACAAATTAAGCCCAAGGTATTATCGGGCAAAAGAAGATATTATTCACCCAAAGATATAGAATATTTAAAATTAATTTATAGTTTATTAAAAAATAAAGGTTTTACTATTAATGGCGCTAAAAAAGCACTTAATGATCCTTCTTTAAAACTTGACGACTCTTTATTTTCTAGTGTAAATAAGAAAAATTTTAGAAAATCAATTAAAATTAAAAGTGATAAAATTAAAGAAATTATTAAAAAATTAAAAGAACAGACTAATGGCTAAAAAAAGTTCAATAAAAGTTAGATTGGTTCCTGAAAACAAGACAGATAGTCCTTTCTATTACTATGTTAAAAAACCTTCAAAAGGTGAAAAGGC
>CACHSH010000026.1 GCA_902582475.1 uncultured Pelagibacteraceae bacterium
TAAATAGAAAGACCTGGGAGTCAAAACCAAGAAATGTAGATGTTTTTGATGTTAAAGCTGATGTAATAAAAACATTAAGTGAATTAGGTATTGAGGAAGATAGTATTTTTGTGAGTAATAAGACACAAGATTATTATAATCCGGGTAGATCTGGCTCAATAAATTATAAATCAGAAAGTGGAGATCTACTTGCTTTATTTGGTGAAATTCATCCATCAATAATTTCTAGTTTAGATTTAAAGGAGCAAAACGTAAGTGGATTTGAGATTTTTTTAAAAAATATTCCAGAACCGAAAATAAAATATAGACTTTCTAAAAAAGACTACTCATTTTCTGAGTATCAAAAATCAGAAAGAGATTTTGCTTTTGTAATAAATGATGATTTTAAAGCAGGTGATATTAAGAAATTAATAAGTGATGTTGATAAAACTCTGATTAAAAAAGTAAAAATATTTGATGTTTTTTCAGGTGGTAATATGCCTGCTGGTAAAAAATCCATAGCTATCAATGTTACTATTCAGTCTATGGATAAAACTCTTTCTCAAAAAGACTTAGATAATATAAGTCAAAAAATAATTGATATTGTGAAAGCCAAAACTGGTGGAACAATAAGATCCTAATGTCAGATATAAAGAGAGTAAGAAATTTTGCGATTATCGCACATATTGATCATGGAAAGTCAACAATTGCTGACAGAATGATCCAAATTTGTGGTGGTTTATCAAAAAGAGAAATGAAAGAGCAAGTTTTAGACTCAATGGATATTGAAAGAGAAAGAGGAATTACAATTAAAGCGCAAACAGTAAAACTTAATTACAAATCTAAAGATGGAAAGGATTATATTTTAAATATTATAGATACCCCAGGCCATGTTGATTTTAGTTATGAAGTAAGTAGATCACTACTTGCTTGCGAGGGATCAGTCCTTATTGTTGATAGTTCACAAGGGGTAGAGGCCCAAACACTTGCAAATGTATATCAAGCACTTGATACAAATCATCATATAATTCCAGTACTTAATAAGATAGATCTTCCAGCATCTGATGTTGATAAAGTAAAGAAGCAAATTGAAGATGTAATAGGTATAGAAACATCCAAAGCTATATCTTGTTCGGGAAAAACCGGAGAAGGTGTTGAAGAGATTTTAGAGACAATTGTTTCAGATTTGCCTTCTCCACAAGGCGATCAAAAGCTTAAGCTAAAATCTTTATTAGTAGATAGTTGGTATGATAGTTATTTGGGAGTTGTAATTCTTGTACGAGTTATAGACGGTAGTATTAAAAAAGGAATGAAGGTAAAGCTAATGTCCACAAACCAAGAATACGAGATCGAAAAAGTTGGTGTTTTTACTCCAAAGGCTAAAGATATAGATGAATTAAATTCAGGGGAAATTGGATTTATAATAACAGGTATAAAAAGTTTATCGGAAACAAAAGTAGGAGACACAATTTGCGATTCCAAAGATCCAATTGAAAAACCATTACCAGGCTTTAAACCTAGCAAGCCGGTTGTTTTTTGCGGACTATTTCCAGTCGATAGCTCTGAGTATCAAAGGCTAAAAGATGGATTAGGCAAATTAAAACTTAATGACTCCAGTTTTTCTTACGAACCTGAGTCATCTAGTGCACTTGGCCTTGGTTTTAGATGTGGCTTCCTTGGCCTGCTTCATTTAGAGATTATAACTCAGAGATTAGAAAGAGAATTTGATATTAATTTAATAACTACGACACCAGGTGTTGTTTATAAGGTTAATAAAATTAATAATGAAATAGTTGATCTACAAAACCCAACATCAATGCCGGACCCTTCGCAAATTAAATTTATTGAAGAACCCTGGATCAAAGCAACGATTATAACACCCGATGAATATTTGGGGTCTATAATTAAAATTTGCCAAGACAAAAGAGGAATTCAGAAAGATTTATCTTATTCTGGAAATAGAGCGGTTTTAGTTTACGAACTCCCACTTAATGAAGTTGTTTTCGATTTTTATGATAGATTAAAATCTATCACGAGTGGGTACGCAAGTTTTGATTATGAAATTACTGGTTACAAAGAAGGCAATCTAGTTAAGCTTGGAATTTTGGTAAATAACGAACCAGTAGATGCTTTATCAATGATTATTCATAAAGAATTTGCACAAACCCAAGGAAGATTAGTTTGTGAAAAGCTAAAAGATTTAATTCCTAGGCATAATTTCATGATTCCAATACAAGCAGCTATAGGTGGAAAAATTATTGCAAGGGAAAGCATCAAAGGTTTTAAAAAGGATGTTCTTACAAAAATTCATGGTGGAGGTGCAAGAGATCGTAAAAGAAAACTACTAGAAAAACAAAAAAAAGGGAAAGCTCGTGCAAAACAATTCGGTAGGGTTGAGATTCCACAGGAAGCTTTTATTGGAGTTTTGAAAATTAATAAAGAAACTTAAGGAGAGATGGCCGAGCGGTTTAAGGCGCACGCTTGGAAAGTGTGTAAACGGGAAACCGTTTCGTGGGTTCGAATCCCACTCTCTCCGCCAGTTTTTGAAACTTTTCACAATTGAAAATATACGTTAAGATTCTATTAAGGTACTATCGAATATGAAAAAACTATCTTTGTTGTACAAAAATTTTATATTTAATTTAAAACCCAAAAAAAATTTAGATAAATTGAATATTAACTTCAAAACTATAGATGATTTATTTAATTATTTTGGAACAGACAAAGGTTCAAAAGTTATAAATCCATACAGCAAAAGTTCTAAGGAATTTCTTGGCCACGATTTCGGTAAATTTTATGAAAAATATTTGCATATTTTTAAAGATAAAAAAATTAACTTTTTCATAGACTATCTAAATACCATCTTATTCATGAAAAAAACAAAAAATAGTTATAAAAAAAGCGGTGTAAATATTGAGTCAGCTAATAAATTTACAAAATTTATTGGTAAATACTCGCAACATGTCTTCAAAAAAAAACTAAATAAACTAAATAAAAATAATATAGGTAAGTTTGCGTCAGTATTTGATATTGGAAAATTTAAATTGAACAATCCACTTCTTGTAGCAAGTACAGATGGTGTTGGAACAAAACTAGAAATTGCAAATAAATTTAATAAATTTGATACCATAGGCATAGATTTAGTTGCGATGTGTGTTAATGATTTAATTGTACAAGGGGCTAAACCATTATTTTTTTTGGATTACATGGCTATCGGTAAAATTGATCTTTCCAAAATGAAAAAGATAATAAAGGGAATTATAGATGGATGCAAAATATCTGATTGTATTTTAGTTGGTGGAGAAACAGCAGAGATGCCAGGCACTTATACAAAAAATAAATTTGATTTAGCAGGATTTACAGTGGGATTGGTATCAAAAAAGAAACTTATCTCAGAAAAAAAAGTTAAAAAAAATTATATTATTTTAGCAATACCTTCCTCAGGATTACACTCAAATGGTTTCTCACTTGTAAGAAGCGTTATTAAAAATATTAAAATCGATAATAAAATCAAAAATGAACTAATCAAGCCTACAAAAATTTACACTAATGAGGTTTTAAAATTAGTTAAAAAAGACTTAATTGCATCAGCAGCAAATATAACTGGCGGTGGTATTATTGAAAATATTATTAGATCTGTACCAAAAAATTTAACGACTAATATAGATTTATCAAAAATTAAAGTTCCTTATATTTTTAAGTGGCTTAAGAAAAAAAATATAAGTGATAATGAAATGCTAAGGACATTTAATTGTGGCGTAGGTTTTTGTTTAATTGTAAAGAAAAAAAATATAAATAAAATTAAATCTCATTTCAATAAAAACTTTATGCCTTATGAAATTGGTTACATTTCAAATTCAACTAAAAGATTAAATTTAATTAACAAGGTTAAATGGTAAAAAAGAAAGCGTGTATATTCATATCAGGATCAGGAACAAATCTGAGATCAATAATAAAGAGCTCAAGAGAGTATAATTTTCCTATTAATATCCGTCTGATTGTTTCAAATAATAAAAATGCTAAAGGAATTATTTTTGCAAAAAAGTTTTCAATTCCTTATATCTGTCTCAAAACTAATAGATATAATTTTGAAAAAATCGTACTTAAAAAATTAATAGAAAAAAAAATTGATTTAATTTGTTTGGCAGGTTTTATGAAGATTTTATCAAAAAAATTTATTAGAGATTTTAAAGGAAAGATAATAAATATTCATCCTTCACTTTTGCCAAAATACAAGGGTTTAAATACTTTCCAAAGGGTCTTAGCATCTAAGGAACGATTAACTGGATGTACTGTTCATTTTGTAAATGAAAAATTAGATGGTGGTAAAGTAATAATTAAAAAGAAAGTTTTTGTTAGTATTAAAGATAATATTAAAACACTTAAAAAGAAAGTGCAATTCGAAGAATATAGGGCCTACTCACATGCTATTAGAAAAGTTTTTAGCCTAAATTAACTTTTAAAAAAGAATTCAATTTCCTTTTTTGCATTTTCTATTGAGTCAGATCCGTGGACTGAGTTTTTATCAATAGAAATTCCATATTCTTTTCGAATAGTTCCATCTTCAGCATTCTTTGGGTCTGTTGCTCCCATTATTTTCCTATTTTCTTGTATCGCATTTACACCCTCTAAAATCATTACTGTTATTGGTCCAGAGGATAAATAACTGCATAATCTCTCATAAAATGGCTTAGTTTGATGGACTTTGTAAAACTCTGCTGCTTCTTCTTTTGTTATTTGAATTTTTTTCTCTTTAACTATTTTAAGTTTATTTTTTAGAAAAAATTTTTTAATATTTTCGTTAAGATTCCGTTCGACAGCATCAGGTTTTATTATAGAAAGAGTTTGCTCAATACTACTCATAATTTTCTTCAACAAGTTGATTTAGTAATCTAACTCCAAATCCTGTTGCGCCACCTGAGTTTAAAGCTCCTCCATATTTAGAAAAAGCCATGCCAGCAATATCTAAATGAGCCCAAGGGGTCTTATTTAAAATAAATCTTTGTAAAAATTGAGCAGCTGTAGTTGAACCTGCTCCGCCAACATAATTTATATTTTGTACATCTGCATTTTTTGAATTCATAAGTTTATCATAATTCTTATGCAGTGGCATTCTCCATACTTTCTCTTCGACTTCTTCACCGGCATCAAAAATTTGTTTTGATAATTTATCATCGTTTGAGAATAGACCTGCGTATTCTGATCCCAAAGAAACTATGATTGCGCCTGTTAAAGTAGCTAAATCAACAATAAATTTTGGTTTAAATTTTTCCTCAGTAAATGTTAATGCATCAGCCAATACTAATCTTCCCTCTGCATCTGTATTTAGTATTTCTATAGTTTTGCCACTATAAGACTTAACAATATCTCCGGGCCTTTGGGCATTGCCACTGACCATATTTTCTACAAGGCCTACGACACCAACAGCATTAATTTTTGCTTTTCTTAATGCAAAATTTTTCATCAAACCAACTACGGTAGCAGATCCTGCCATATCATATGTCATATCTTCCATAAATTTTGCTGGTTTCAATGAATATCCTCCGGTGTCAAAACAAACTCCCTTTCCAACAAATGCTAATGGCTTAGAATTATTTTTTGCTCCGTTCCACTCCATTGTTACAAGATATGATCCCCTGACACTCCCTTGTCCTACACCAAGCAAAGCATGCATGCCAAGTTTCTCTAATTTTTTTTTCATCATAAATATTAACTTTTAATCCATCTTTTCTTAGAGAACTTAATCTTTTTGCATATTCATCGGGATGTAAAACATTACCTGGTTCAGAAACTAAATCTCTTGCATAAAAAGTTC
>CACHSH010000027.1 GCA_902582475.1 uncultured Pelagibacteraceae bacterium
GTTTTTCTTTACCAGATTTGTACTGTGAAACTTTTTCGGAATTATCCTGGATAACTTTCATTACTATTTTTTCTAATTCTTTAGGATCGCTTTGTTGTTTTAAACCCTTTTTATTTATAATTTTTTGTGGTTCCTCGCCTGTTTCAACCATTATTTCAAAAACTTTTTTTGCTATTTTTCCTGAGATTTCGCCAGAACTGATACTATTAATTAATAATGACAAATTTTTAGGTGTTATTGGAGAATCTTTTATGTCTAAATTTTTATCATTTAAAACAGCAAAAAGTTCAACTATTATCCAATTTTTAGCAAGTTTTATGTCAGCGTTTTTTATTACTTCTTCAAAATATTTTGAGATATCAATATCTGAAACGAGCACATTGGCTTCATAAGGTGTAAGTTTAAATTTATTAATGAATCTTTCTTTTTTTTGATCTGGTAATTCAGGTAATTTTCTTTTGATATCGTCAACAAAACTTTGCTTTATTTCTAAAGGTAAAAGATCTGGATCCGGAAAGTATCTATAATCATGTGCTTCTTCTTTTGACCTCATTGACCTAGTTTCATTTTTCTTCGTATCAAAAAGCCTAGTTTCTTGATCTATTGACTTACCGCTTTCAAGAAGCTCTACCTGTCTTCTTGACTCAGAGTCTATAGCCATTTCCATAAATTTGATTGAGTTAACATTCTTTATTTCACATCTTGTTCCAAATTTTTTATCTCCTTTTTTTCTTACTGATACGTTTACATCAGCTCTTAAAGAGCCTTCTTGCATATTTCCATCACATGTACCGAGATATCGCATTATTGTTCTAAGTTTTTTAACATATGAATTTACCTCATCAGGAGAGCTCAGGTCTGGTTTGCTTACAATTTCCATCAAAGCTACACCAGATCTATTTAAATCAACAAAAGTATTATCTGGACTTAAATCGTGAATACTTTTTCCGGCGTCTTGCTCTAAATGTAATCTCTCAATACCGACTTTTTTACTTCCATATGGCATATCTAGGGTAACCTCGCCCTCTCCAACAATTGGATTTTTATACTGAGATATCTGATAACCTGCTGGCAAATCAGCATAAAAATAATTTTTTCTGTCAAATATTGAAAATAAATTAATTTTAGCGTTTAAACCCAAACCAGTTTTAACGGCTTGATTAATGCAGTATTGATTAATAACTGGAAGCATTCCCGGAAAAGCTGAATCGACCAAGCTTACTTGAGTATTAGGTTTTGCACCAAATTTAGTAGATGAGCCAGAAAAAAGTTTGGAATCTGAAATAACCTGTGCATGTACCTCAAGTCCTATTACAACTTCCCAGATATTTTTTTCAGTTTTTATATAATAATCAAATTTTTTATTTTCCATTAATTATTCCCACCATCTACTTAATGATTGTTTAAACGCAATACTTTTTTCCATCGCATAAGCTATATTTAAGATTTTTTGCTCATCTAATGCCTTAGATATAAGTTGAAGTCCTAATGGATTTCCTTTGTTATCTAATCCAGCCGGGATAGAAATTGCTGGAATACCAGCCAGATTAACTGGAACAGTAAATATATCATTTAAATACATAGATATTGGGTCATTAGTCTTTTCTCCTATTTTAAAAGCAGAACTAGGGGTGGAAGGTGTTAAAATAGCGTCAATATTTTTAAAAGTTTCATCAAAATCATTTTTTATTAATCTTCTTACTTTTTGGGCTTTAAGATAGTAGGCATCATAATAACCTGAGGATAAAACATAAGTTCCTATCAAAACTCTCCTCTTTACTTCGTCACCAAAACCTTCTCCTCTTGTATTTTCATACATTTCAACTAAATTTTTACCTTTTTTAGATCTATATCCATATTTTACACCGTCATAACGCGCTAAGTTTGAAGAAGCTTCAGCAGGTGCAACTATGTAATAAGTTGGTAATGCATATTTTGTATGAGGGAGTGAAATATCAACGATCTTAGCTCCAGATTTTTTTAAAATATCAATTCCCTTTTTCCATATATTCTCTATTTCTTGTGGCATGTCAGTAACTCTGTATTCTTTAGGTATGCCAATTTTTAAACCATTAATCTTTTGATTTAAGTTTTTTGAATAATTTTCTTTTTTTTTATTGATCGACGTGGAGTCTTTTTTATCATAACCTGAGATTGCCTCTAACATTAAAGCACAATCCTCAACATTTTTTGTCATTGGTCCGGCTTGATCAAGTGAAGATGCAAAGGCAACTATGCCCCATCTTGAACACAAACCATAGGTTGGTTTTAATCCAACGGTTCCGGTAAAAGATGCCGGTTGTCTTATTGAACCACCTGTGTCGGTACCTATAGTTGCTGGAGTGAGATTAGCTGCTAAAGCACTTGCAGATCCTCCTGAAGATCCACCAGGTACTAAATCCTTCCCTAATGGATTAATCACATTTCCAAAAAAACTTGTTTCATTAGAAGAACCCATAGCAAATTCATCGCAATTAAGTTTACCTAGTAAAATCGCACCTTCAGACCACAGGTTATGAGTGACACTCGACTCGTATGTAGGAATAAAGTTTTCTAATATTTTACTTCCTGCCGTAGTCTTTACATCTTTTGTACAAAATAAATCTTTGATAGCCATCGGAATTCCTGGAAGTAAACCATTAAAATCTTTTTTATTATCAAACTCTTTCGCTTTTTTAATGGCTTCATCAAAACAAGTTGTAATAAAGCTATTTAATTTTTTTCCATTTTTAATATTTTTAATATAATGATTTGTTACTTCTAATGAAGAAACCTTTTTAGATTTAATTAATTTTGCAATTTCTGAAAGGGAATTTTTATTAAAATCTGACATGATTACTCAACTACTTTCGGAACAATAAAAAAATCTTCGTTTTTGTCTGGAGAATTTTTTAATATATCTTTTTTGATTTTTCCGTCATTGATTTTATCGGTTCTGGGCTCGAGAGTTTTGTCAACAATTGAGCTTAGTGGTTCTATTTTTTTAGTATCCAATTTGTTAAGTTGTTCTACAAAATTTAATATGGAAGCTAAATCTTTTGATAGAGATTCTAATTTACTATCTTCAAGAGAAATTCTTGATAGTTTAGCAACTTTTTTAACTTGGTTTTTATCAATAGACATCTATAAACTATGTTTTAGTTTGATTAGAAAGTGAAGTAAATTATAACATATTCATGATAGATATTGAAGATTTTAAGAAATCAATAGAAAAGAAATCCAGATTATTGGGTATTGATCCAGGTAAAAATCGCATTGGTTTAGCAATTTCTGATGAGAATAAACTTGTTTCAACGCCTTTAAAGACTATTGTTAAAAAAAACAATTCTAATTTTATTGATGAAATTAAAGAAATAATTTTAGAAAATAATATAAAAGGAATCATTGTTGGAAACCCCATTAATATGGATGGTACAAAGGGGCCTTCAGCCCAATCAGCAAATGATTTTGCTAAATACCTATCAAATAATATTTCAATACCTGTCACTATGTGGGACGAGAGATTGTCTAGCAAAGGTGCATTCAATTTATCAAGCAATTTGGACATTAATGTATCTAAGAAAATTGAGAAATTGGACCAAAATGCAGCATCTTTTATATTACAGGGAGCTATAGATTATATTAGGAGATAAATAACTTGCTAAGATAGTACAAAAGGCCTATAGAGTTAATTTTAATGGCGGTTATAAAAAAGTTTTCAGCTGTTAAAAAAATCCAAAAACACCTGTTAGGAATCCAAAACCTATCTATTCAAGAGGCTAATCTTATTTTAGATGAAGCAAAAAACTTTATAAAATTAAATAGAAGTGCCTCTAAAAAGTTAGATTTACTAAGAGGAAAAACTCAAATCAATTTATTTTTTGAACCTTCTACAAGAACACAAAGCTCATTTGAACTAGCTGGTAAAAGATTGGGAGCTGACGTTATGACAATGAACGTTGTAAATTCTTCACTAAAAAAAGGTGAAACTATTTTAGATACAGCTATGTCTTTAAACGCTATGCACCCAGATATTATAGTAGTTAGACATCAAGATTCTGGGGCGCCTAATTTATTGTCTCAAAAAGTAAATTGTACAGTAATTAATGCTGGCGACGGTTTAAGAGAACACCCTACTCAGGCACTGTTAGACGCTTTAACTATAATTAATAGAAAAGGAAAAATTGAAGGTTTAAAAATTGCTATCTGTGGTGATATTTTACATTCACGAGTTGCTAGATCAAATATTTATTTATTAAATATGTTAGGTGCAGAAGTCAATATTGTTGCTCCAAAAACTTTAATGCCGGCCTCAATTAATAAACTAGGTGTAAAAGGATTTACAAATATGAAGGAAGGTTTGAAATCATGTGACATTGTGATGATGTTAAGATTGCAAAATGAAAGAATGAAAGGATCATTTCTACCTTCAAAAAGAGAGTATTACGAATACTTTGGGTTAACACCTGATAAACTAAAGCTTGCTAAAAAAGATGCATTAATTATGCATCCTGGACCAATGAATAGAGGAGTAGAAATAGATACAAAACTTGCTGATGATATCAATGTAAGCTTAGTTAAAGAACAAGTGGAATTAGGTGTAGCTGTTAGAATGGCGTGTTTAAAATTATACTGTAAGTAATGAAAGAAAAATATTTTATAAATGCAAGGATAATTGACCCATCTCAAAATCTTGATGAAACTGGTGGTCTAATTGTCGATGCAAATGGCAAAATTAAAGCTCTAGGTAAAAGTGTTAAAAAAGGAAATATTCCTGCTAAATCAGAAAAAATAGATCTTAAAGGAAAGGTTTTGATACCGGGAATTGTAGATATGAAAGTATTTATTGGTGAACCTGGTTTTGAATATAAAGAAAATTTTAGAAGCCTAAGTAGCGCAGCATTATCAGGTGGTGTGACCTCTGTTGTTTCTATGCCTAATACTAGTCCAGTAATAGATAACGTATCCATGGTAGACTTTATTCTTAGGAGAGGTAGAGATAAAGCTGGAGTAAACATTTTTCCATCTGCAACCTTAACTAGGAACATGGAAGGAAAATTGATGACAGAATTCGGGTTATTATCAAAAAAAGGGATAATTGGTTTCACTGATGCAACTAAAACTATTCAAAATCCAGAGATAATGTCTAGGATTATGAACTATGCTTCAGATCTAGATGTCCTTGTAATGCAACATCCTGAAGATCTAGAGCTTTCAAAAGGGAGGTGTATTAGCGAAGGAGAGGTTTCAACAAGACTAGGTCTACAAGGCATACCTTATATTGCTGAAAAGATTATTATTGAAAGAGATTTATCATTATTAGAGGAATATCCATGCAGATATCATATATCACAACTTTCATCTGCAAAATCTGTAGATGTTATAAAGAAATACAAAAAATATGGTTTAAATTTTTCTGTAGGTGTTTCTATTAATAATCTTTCCCTTAATGAAAACGATATAGGAGATTTTAAAACTTTCATGAAAGTTTCACCACCACTTAGGAAAGAAGAGGATAGGAAAGCTTTAATTCAAGGAATTAAAGATGGTTTTATAGATGTAATTGTGTCTGATCACAAACCAGAGGACGAGGAAAGTAAAAGGCTTCCATTTGCGCAGGCTGCTGAAGGTTCAATTGGTATTGAAACTCTTCTATCGCTCTCTCTAGAACTTTACCACAATGGCTCCCTACCTTTAAAAAAAATTATAGAAACTATTACAAGTAATCCAGC
>CACHSH010000028.1 GCA_902582475.1 uncultured Pelagibacteraceae bacterium
TTATTATTATAGTCTATAGCGTAATTTTTAATTGTCGATGGCATGAATTGAAAATTTCCGAATGCTCCTGCCCATGATCCATATAATATATTTTTATCAATTATGTTGTTGTCAATTAATCTTAGCAAAATCAAAAGTTCGCTTGTAAAAAATTCACTTCTTCTTTTGTCGTAACTTAGTGTAGATAAGGATGATATAATATCCATCTTTCCAAGAAACTTTCCATAATTAGTCTCTATCCCCATTAAAGCTAAAAGAAGTTCTTTTTCTACTAAAAAAGTTTTTTCTATTTTATTTATAATTTTTTTTTCTTTTTTGTATAAATTAAGTCCTTTTTTTAATCTATCATTGTTAGCTCTTTTTTTAATATATGTATGAGTGTCTTCATAAAATTCTGGTTGATACCTATCATATTCAATTACTTTAGGTAAAAACCTCGCTTCGCTCATAACATCATTTACAGTTTTTTTTGAAATTCCTTTTTTAATCGCAGTTTCTTTAAAGTTTTTTAACCAAAAATTAAAATCTTGATTTGCCTCAAGGTTATTACACCCAATTGTAATAATTATGAATAAAAATACCGTAATTTTTTTCATTTTAAGCTTATATTCCAATATTTTTTTACATTCTATAAAATTATTGTATTGCTGAATTCTTTTAATCTTTGATGTATATACAATATTATTAGACTAAAATTTGGAGAGGTGGCTGAGCGGTTGAAAGCACTAGTCTTGAAAACTAGCAATGGGTTTACTCATTCGTGGGTTCGAATCCCACCCTCTCCGCCATCATTGTTAGTTATTTATATTTAAAATTTTTAAGTAAATTACTTACTTTGTTTTTTTTTATTGAGGCATTCTCATCACTCGAATACCATTTAAAAATTAAATCATCATCCTTTTCTAAAATCTCATAAAGACTCATCAACTCATCATAATTAAATGAGTCTATATATTTATTAACAAACTTACCTAACAATAAATCCATCTCTTTAATACCTCTATATTCTGAACGGTATTTAATTTTCTTTTTTAGGGAATTTATTTTATTCATAGTAAATAATTCTATATTATAAGACTTAATGGAAAAATTAAATAAAAACAGTTATTTATTTAACGATATTTCGTCACTAAAAGTTTTAAATGAAATTGAGGACGACATTAATTCTGATAAAAGAATGTTTAGATTAATTCAGGGGGATGTAGGATCAGGAAAAACGATTCTGGCTCTTATTAGTGCTGCAAAAGTAATTGATGTAAATTTTCAAGTTGCTTTTATGGCCCCAACAGAAATTTTATCATATCAGCATTTTAGATTGGCTCAAAAACTTTTTAAAAATTCAACTGTCAATATTGATATTATAACCGGGAAAACTCATGCAAGAGATAGGAAAAATATTTTACAAAATCTTAGTAACGGTAAGATAAATCTTATTTTTGGAACACATTCGCTATTTCAGAATAAAATAAAATTTTTAAATCTTGGATACGTAATTATTGATGAACAGCACAAATTTGGAGTAAATCAAAGATTAAAGCTAGCAAAGAAAGGAGGAAAAAATTGTGATCTTCTACTAATATCAGCAACACCTATTCCGCGAAGTATGATGCTTTCATTTTTTGGTGACATGGATATATCCAGATTAAGTGAAAAACCTAAATACAGAAAAGATATTATAACTTATGTTAAACCTGAAAATAAAACTCATGATATTTGGCCGTTAATAAAAAAAGAACTGTCTATAGGACGACAAGCCTTTTGGATTTGTCCATTAATTGAAAATTCAGTAAATTTAAATTATTCCTCTGTAATTAATAAATTTAAAGAAATTAGTAAATTTTTTCCAAATCAGGTTGGATTAATTCATGGTAAATTAGATAAGTGTGACAAGGATAAGATTTTAAAAAATTTCTTTGAAAAAAAAATTAAAATACTAGTTAGTACAACAGTTATTGAGGTTGGAATTGACTATCCAAATGCTAACACAATTATAATTGAAGACTCTAATAAATTTGGTCTATCACAGCTACATCAACTTAGGGGAAGAGTTGGAAGAGGAAAAAATGAGTCTATTTGTATTTTACTCTACAAAAAAAATTTATCAAACAACGCTAGAGAAAGATTAAAAATCTTAAGATCAACAAACGATGGATTTATGATTGCTGAAAAAGACATGGAGCTAAGAGGTTTTGGTGATATTTTGGGTTTTCAACAAAGTGGAATTAAAAACTTCAAATTTGCTGACCCAATTCATCATAAAGATTTATTTATGTTAGCTGAAAAAAATATAAAAAAAATAAAATCAAACAAAATTAAAAAATATGAAAATCTACTTAAACTGTTTGACAGAGCTGAGATAATAAGTGAGATTGGTAATTAATTCTAGGGATCTGTGCTTCCAGCTGAAACAATAAATTTGGATGCTTGTTCAAAAGAAATATCTAAATAAATCACTTCTTTTTTTTGAAACATTAATAGAAAGCCACTAGTTGGATTTGGTGTTGTGGGAACAAAAACATTTACTAAGTCCTCGCCTACTTTATTTTTAATTTCTCCAGTATTATCTTTTGTTGCAAAACCTACTGCCCATGTTCCTTTCCTAGGATACTCTACTAAAACGACAGATTTTTTATCTCCTTTGTTTTTTGCAAATGTTTCAGTTAACTGACCGACAGCAGAGTAAATTGTCCTTAAGATTGGAATTTTATTAAGTATTTGCTCAAAAAGGTCAAATAATTTTTTTCCTAAAAAAGATAAAGATATCCAACCCACAATAGTGATTATTATTATAGATATTAAAATTTCTAAACCGGGGATATTATATGGTAAATAGTAATTTGGATTTATTTCTTTGGGTAATATTTTTGAAGAAATTTTAATAAAAAATAAAGTTAAGTATAAAGTTATACCAATGGGTATTAATACAACAATTCCTGCTATGAAATTGTTACGTAATGTGGAAAATAGTGATCTTTTTGTCTTTTTTTTGTTCATATAATTACAAGCTTAAATAGAATATTTTATATATTTTTGTTAGTATCATTATATGAGTAAGAGTCATATCATAAATAGAAGAAAATTTCTCGGCTTTATTGGCTGCTCTTGTGGAGGTTTATTTCTCAACTCCTGTGCAACAGTGCCAATCACAGAACGTAAGCAGCTATCTTTATATCCAGAAAGTGTGATAAATCGTCAAGCCGCTCAAGCATATGATAAATTAAAAAATTCTAAAAAAATTAAACTTATAAACAAAAGCAAGGATTTAAATAATATAATTGATATTGGAAACAAAATATCTAAATCTGTTTCTTTATTTTTTAAAAATCAAAACCAAGAAGACCCAACTGAAAATTTTGATTGGGAATATATCTTAATTGATAATAAAAAAGTTAAAAATGCCTGGTGTATGCCTGGAGGTAAAATTGCAGTATATACTGGTATTTTGGATGTTGCTAAAAATACGGATGGTCTGGCAACAATTATGGGTCACGAAATAGCTCATGCTGTTGCAAAACATTCTGTAGAAAGAATGAGTGCGGCTATGGCTGTAAATGTGACAACTCAAATCGCTGATATTTTTACAGGTGGAAAAATATCTCAAACACGAAATACAGTTGGAAGGGCCACAGGAATGGATGTTCTTCAGCTTGGTGTTATGAATCCCTTTGGAAGAAAACAAGAAAGCGAAGCTGACTATTTGGGGTTAATTTTTTCCTCTCTATCTGGTTACAATATAAAAGAATCAACAAATTTGTGGGAAAGAATGAAAAAAGCACATAAAGGTAAAGAACCTCCTCAGTTTTTAAGTACTCATCCTTCAAGCACAAATAGGATTAATAATTTAAATAATTGGATACCAAAAATAATTATAGATTACCCGCCGGTAAAAATTTGATTAATTTAAGTGGTGAGCCGTGTTGGATTCGAACCAACGACACCTTCCTTAAAAGGGAAGTGCTCTACCAGCTGAGCTAACGGCCCGTTAGAAGAATTTCTTTTTATAGTCAAAAAGAATAAATATCAATTAATAAATTATCTATAAATAGATGTAAGCTCATTATTTCCAGCAGCTACACATGGCGATTTAACACATGTGCCGATAATCCATTCAGATCCAGGTTCAGATTGAAAATTTTTTGAGCTTATAAATATTACTCCAATTTCTGTAGATTGACCCGCCTTACCTTCAGCTTGTAATCTAGGATCTTGGGCAGCTATTACTATGACTGTATTTTTTGAATAGGGATTTTTAAGTTTAAGATTTGAATTAATATATTTAATTACTTTTTGTGAATTCCAATCTTTATTACAAAAATCTCCCCAAGTTGTTTTGGCGTTACCACTACTTTGGTCGCAAAGATTAATTTCATTATTTAAGAAATTAATAATTGTCTTGTGGTTTGATTTTACTATATTTGCTTTTTCCTGTACTGCAGATCTTGTTGAAGCAGTCCATATTAATGTTGATAATACATAAATTGCTGAAAATAGAACCAAGGCTTCTAGCAGTCCAAAATTTTTAAAATTTATCATAGTTTAACCACCATATTTTTTTTAATTTTATTTTCAAAATAATTTATTATATTTTCAATAGTTTCAATCGACATTCTGGAAGTACATTCTTTGGTAAATGTTGCAGAGTGTGGACTTAATAAAACCTTTTTATTTTTAATTAAAGGATTGTCAATATTTATTGGTTCTTTTTCAAAAACATCTAGACCAGCTCCAAATATAATACCATTATTTAAAGCGACATCTAAATCTACCTCGTTAATAATTCCTCCACGAGCTGTATTAATTATTATGGCATTTTTTTTCATTGTTTTTAACTTATCTAGATTGATTAAATTTCTAGTTTCATTGTTTAGTGGCATATGTATAGACAAAAAATCTGCTGTTTTAATTCCTGAATAAATATCATCAATTTTTTTCCCACCAAAAGACTCAATAGTTTTCTTATCTACAAATGGATCAAACACATTTACTTTCATATCAAAACCTAAACACCTTTTTATAAGAATTTTACCTATTCGACCAAAACCAGCTATTAAGATCTCTTTGTTTAGCAACTCGTAAGTTTCTATTTTACTGACATTATTTTTAAAATTTCCAGACCTAACTAAAGAATCATACTGAGTAATACCTTTAGATAAAGAAAGTATCATATACATTACGTGTTCAGCTACTGACACAGCATTAGCAGTTGCTGTAATCAAGAGGGCGATTTTATTATCTTTTAAATATTTTAAATCAACATTATCATATCCAACACCATGCCTGGATATCACACGTAATTTTTTGCAATGCTTTAAAATCTCAGGGAATAATTTAGTAACACGAAGAGTAACTGCATCAAATTTAGGTAGTTCTTTAATTAAATTTTCTTTAGTCACATTTTCAATAATTTCATATTCAAAATTTTTATTTTTATCCAAAATCTTGATACCGTCTTCGTGTATTTTTTCAATTATTCCAATTTTATACATTTCTATCTTTTTAAAGGATTATAATAATTAGTTGGGTTATATCTCAATTAAGACATAAAATAAATATTGATTCAACTTCAAAATTTATTTGAAAAC
>CACHSH010000029.1 GCA_902582475.1 uncultured Pelagibacteraceae bacterium
AAAAAAACTTGTTTTTAGTGCTATAAAAAATAAAAAACATGTTGTAACAGCTAACAAAGCACTTATATCAAAATATGGTGATCAATTAGCATTGTTAGCAGAAAAGAATAAAGTAAATTTAGAATTTGAAGCCGCAGTTGCAGGTGGAATTCCAATTATTAGAACTTTGAAAGAAGGAATGATTGCTAATAATACAAATAAAATTTACGGAATTTTAAATGGCACTTCAAATTATATTCTTTCAAATATGGATAAAATGAAAATGAATTTTAAAACGGTTTTAGAAAAAGCTAAAAAACTAGGTTATGCGGAGAGTAATCCAAAATCCGATCTAAATGGTGAAGATGTAAAATCTAAAATTCAAATATTGTCAGCATTAGCTTTCAATTGTTTTATAAATAAAAATAAAATAAATCTAGAAGGTATTAGTAATATTGATGAGGCAGATATAAAAAATGCTGATATTCTAGGTTATAAAATCAAACATCTGGGGCTTAGTGAAATTGAAAATGGAAAGCTCATACAACGTGTTCATCCATGTTTTATTAAAAAAGAGTCCCGGATAAGCAACGTTAATGGTGTATTAAATGCAATTATTATTGAAGGTAAGCCAATAGGTAAATCAATTTTACAAGGCGAAGGTGCTGGACCAGGGCCCACAACATCTGCTTTAGTCTCTGATATTTGTTCAATACTTAAGGGAAATGTAAAATTTCCTTTTTCAGTATCAAATTCAAATAGAAAAAAAATACAATCAATAGATCTATCAGATAAAATATTTTCTTCATATATTAGGTTAGATGTAATTGATAAAAAGGGTGTTCTTTCATCAATTACTAAAATATTATCTAAAAATAAAATTTCAGTAAAAAGATTAATTCAGAACCCTTTTAAAGGTAAAAAATTTGCTTCCATAATAATAATTTCACATAAATCAAAAAACAAAAACTTTGTTAAATGCGTTGCTGATTTGAATAAAAATAATTTTGTTTTAACCAAACCTAAATTTATAAGAATAGAAGAGATATAAATTTGATAGATCCCAAATTCCTAAATAAATTTGTAAGAGTATGTGAAAGAGCAGCTTTTGGTGCATCCAAGTTTAGAGGAAAAAATGATAAAATTGCAGCAGATCAATCGGCTGTTGACGAAATGAGGTCTGAACTTAATAAGATTGATATGAAAGGAAAAGTTGTGATTGGAGAAGGAGAAATGGATGAGGCTCCGATGTTGTTTATTGGAGAAGAAATAGGCACAGGGAGAGGTGAAGAATTAGAAATAGCCGTTGATCCTTTGGAAGGAACAAATTTTGCTGCAAAAAATTTGCCTAATGCTATTTCAGTTTTAGCTGTTGGAGAAAAAGGGACACTATTGTCAGCTCCTGATACTTATATGGAAAAAATTGCTGTTGGAGCAGGATTGCCTAAAAACATTATTGACTTAGATAATTCAGTTGAGCGAAATATTAAGTTACTTGCTGACGCAAAAAATACTAAACCTGATAAACTCACAGCATGTGTATTAAAAAGACCTCGCCATGATAAAATAGTATCATCTTTAAAGTCTATGAGTGTAAAAATTAATTTTATTCAGGATGGTGATGTAACAGGTGTAATTTCAGTTGTTGATCCTAAAACTTCAATTGATATTTATTTAGGTATAGGAGGAGGTCCGGAAGGTGTGTTAGCAGCAGCAGCGCTAGATTGTTTAGGCGGTCAAATGCAAACAAGACTTGTTCTTAATAATAGTAATGAAGTAAACAGAGCAAAAAAATTAGGAATTACAGATATAAAAAAAAAATATAATATTGATGATATGGTAAAAGGTGATGTTATATTTTGTGCATCTGGAGTAACAGATGGTGATATGTTGAGAGGGGTAAAAGATAAAGGAGATTCGTTTGAGGTCTCATCTTTTTTTCTTCATAAAAGTCAAAAAGTTTATAAAAAAAATACAAGCATTGTTAAAAAATGAGTTCAATTTCAGTTTCAGGTAAGAATTGGATATCTAAACAATATAACGAGGAAACTGTAAATTTCTTAAAGGATAATTTCAGTTTAAGTGAAATTATTTCTAGATTGATAGCAATTAGAAAAATAAAAATTGAAGATGTTAAATTATTTTTAAATCCTAGAATCAAAAATTTTTTGCCAAATCCATTTATTCTTAAAGACATGGAAAAAACTGTTGATCGAACAATAATAACTATACAGAAAAAAGAGAAAATAGGAATATTTGGCGATTATGATGTTGACGGTGCTACCTCAACGGCTATTTTAGGAAATTATTTTAATGAAATTCAAACACAAACAGAAATTTATATACCAGATAGAAAAACAGAAGGCTACGGACCAAGCCTAAAAGGTTTTGATAAATTAATCCAAAGTAATGTTAAACTTATATTCACAGTAGATTGTGGAACTCTATCTTTTGATACAATAGACTTTTCTCAAAATAAAAATGTTGACGTTCTTGTTTTGGATCATCATCAATCTGAAATGAAGTTGCCTAATGCTTTTTCTATAGTAAATCCTAATAGATATGATGATGTTTCGAATTTAAAATATTTATCAGCTGCTGGTGTATGTTTTATGTTTTTAGTAGCTTTAAACAAAAAGTTAAGAGAACTTGAATGGTTTAAAAAAAATAACATAAAAGAGCCTAATTTAATTAATTATCTAGATTTAGTTTCTTTAGGAACTGTTTGTGATGTGGTTCCATTAATTGGTCTAAATAGGGCAATTGTCAGTCAAGGATTAAAAATTTTTCATAAAAAAAATAATATGGGTTTAGAAGCTTTAAAGAATATTTGCGGTATTGAAAGTAATATTAACGTATATCATCTTGGATATGTTCTTGGACCAAGAATAAACGCTGGTGGTAGAGTTGGTAAATGTTCGCATGGCGCCAATTTACTTTTAAGTAAGGATCCTAAGCAAATTTTTAAAATCGCTTCTGAATTAGAAACATACAATAAAGAAAGAAAATCAATTGAAAATTCAATGCTAAAAAAAATTGAGACCAAAATAATTATAGACCCTAAGGATCCTGTTATAGTTTTATCGGGTCATAATTGGCACGGAGGAATTATTGGTATTATTGCTTCAAGACTAAAAGACAAATACAACAAACCAACTATAATTATTTCAATAGAAAGGGGTTTTGGAAGGGCATCTGCAAGATCTATTTTAGGATTTGATATAGGCACAGTTATAATAAGTGCTGTTCAAAATAATATACTCAAAAAGGGTGGCGGTCATAAGATGGCCGGAGGATTCAGTATAGAAGAAAATAAAATAGAGGAATTTAAAAAATTTGTAACAAAAAGATTTGATAAAATTAAAAAAAGTATAGTCAAATCTAATACACTTTTCTTTGACTCTAAAATTTCACCAACAGCTTTAAATGAGGATTTTTTTTCAGAGATTAATTCTTTATCACCATTTGGATCTGGCAATCCTGAACCAAGATTTGTTATAGAAAATTTAAAATTGATGAAATCCACTATAGTTGGTGAAAAGCATATTAAATCGCTACTTAAGGCCCCAGATGGTTCAGTTGTTAAAAGTGTCACATTTAATAGCGTAAAAAGTGACTTAGAAACTTATTTGTTAACAAAAAATCAAAAAAAAATTAACATTTTTGGGAAGCTTAGTCTGAATGAGTGGAAGGGTAAAAAAAATGTAGAGTTTATTATCGATGATATTTCTGTTAATAAGACAAGCAACTATTCGGTCCCATCGTCTAACGGTTAGGACAGATGGTTTTCAATCATCTAATCGGGGTTCGATTCCCCGTGGGACCGCCATAAGATTCTATTTTTGAGTATATAGCAACTATTACCGATAAACTTAAAAATATTACTACTGAATTATTAGTGGTAAAAAAACTTCCAGAAGTTTTTAAAGGAAAAACTTCCATAAAAAAAACATAAAAAAAAGGAGAAATTGTATATTTATAAAGTGGGTGCTTCAAAATTTTGTATGTTTTTTTCAATATCATGCATGCAATTATTAAAAATATTAAAATACCAAATATTCCTAAATCGACTAATATCTCTAAATAATAATTATGTGGATGCATGTTGCATGTAGTTCTTTCATTAATAGAAACAATCTTCCTTTTAGGACAATTATATCTAAATGATTTAATACCACCCCCTAAATATTTATTTAATTTAAATGTCCCTATTCCTGATTCGAATTCATGAACGTAGGAAGGTTTTCTATTTTCATTTAAATCAGACCCAACACCAAAAACTTTGAATGAATATAAAGATCCAATTTTCTTTGTTTCCTGATAAAAATTTCTATAATAATCTTTTAATAGTGGATTATAATTTATAATCACCAAACAAATTAAAATCATTGAAGCTATAATACGGAGAAAATATTTTTTTAGAGTTTCGTTATATATTACAATCAATATTATACTCGTTACAAAAAGTACTAAAGGCATCCTATTACCTGAAAAAATAATAGACATTAGTGTAACTAGAAAAATCAAAGATAGAATAAATATTTTGATATTATTTTTTTTAATTGAAGTAATGGTAGCTAGTAAAAAGAAAGCAAATAAAGAAAATCTTTGAATGAAACCGCCTGCAATAGCTTCATCGTAAAATACACCTGTTGTTTTTCTTAAATACGGACTTGTTAGTCCAAATAAATTTTTA
>CACHSH010000030.1 GCA_902582475.1 uncultured Pelagibacteraceae bacterium
GCAAAATCTTTAAGTAATTCAAACAATTCCTTTTCATCAATATGCTTAATGTAATACTCATTGAGAGACAAAATTCTTGATAAATCTAACTTCGATGGAGATTTTCCAACACCCTTTAAATCAAATAAATTTATACTCTCCTCAAGAGTAAAAATTTCTTTGTCTTTGTGAGCCCAGCCTAAACGCAAAAGATAATTTCTCAGCGCGTCTGCTAAAATTCCTTTTTTAATGTAATCTCCTATGGTAGAAGCCATGTCTCTTTTGGATAACTTTGATCCCTTTTCACTATGAATAAGAGGTAAATGAGCAAACTCTGGAATTTTCCATTTCATTGCTTCGTAGATCTGTTTTTGTTTAAAAGTATTTATTTTATGATCATCACCTCTGATAACATGTGTGATTTTCATTTCGTTATCATCAACAACAGCACACAACTGGTATGTTGGAGAACCATCTTGTCTTAATATTACAAAGTCCTCAATAATTGAGTTAGATATATTTATTTCACCTTGAACTAAATCTTTTATTTTTGTTTCTCCTGAAATTTTGGTCTTGAATCTTATAACTGGCTTAATATCTTTTGGAATTTCTAAATCTTTTGGTTCTCTCCATTTTCTATTATAAACATATGGTATACCTTGTTTTTTACATTTTTTCTTTTTGTTGTTTTATTTCTTCTTCAGAACAATAGCATTTATAAGCAAAACCTTTTTTTAGTAGTTCGTCTACTATCTGTTTATGTTTTTTTATATTTTTAGATTGAATAAATTCCTTATCATCATGTTTAATTCCTATCCAGCCAAGAGAGTCTATAATTTGCTTTTTGAATTCTTCCTTTGATCTTTCTTTGTCTGTGTCCTCAATTCTGAGATAAAATTTACCTTTATTTTTTTTAGCTAGTAGCCAATTAAAAAGGGCTGTTCTTACGCCTCCAATATGTAATGGACCTGTAGGTGAGGGCGCAAACCTGCAAATGAAAGACATTCGATGAAATTAAACTATTTTAATTGAAGTTTCTATATAAAGAAACCAATTTACCTTGAATCTTAATTCTTTTTGCTGCGTATATTTTAGTATCGTATTTCTTATTGGCACTTTCCAATGCTATAGTATTTCCCTTCTTTCGAATTCTTTTTAATGTTGCTTCTTCATTGTCGATTAATACAACTGCTATTTGCCCATTATCAGCATTCGAGGATTTTTTAATTATAACTGTATCCCCATCATTAATCCCAGCATCTATCATTGAGTCACCTTTAACTTTTAATCCAAAATGATCGTCATTTTTATTAAAATCAGACGGTAAATTAACTTTATCAACTTCTTGTTGTATTGCTTCAATCGGAGTTCCTGCTGCTATAGAACCCAAAACAGAAATTTTACTTGATTTGTTTGATGTTTTATCTAGACCACCTTTTATTACGCTGGGTGTGAAGCTATTAAATAAATCATGTGCACTGGCGTTTTCAGGTAATTTGACCACTTCTAAAGCTCTAGCTTTATGTGCAAGTCTTTTTATAAATCCTCTCTCCTCTAATGCAGATATTAAACGGTGAATTCCTGATTTCGACTTAAGGTTGAGTGAATTTTTCATTTCCTCATAAGAAGGAGACACACCTGTTGATCTAATTTTCTTATTTATAAAAAGTAATAAGTTTTTTTGTTTTTTTGTTAGCATAGAACAAATCCTGTACATTTCTGTTCTACAAAAGTTCTACTTTAATATCAACGCCAAATAAGCCTTTGTTTATGGGCTTATTTTAAGGATTCTATCTAATAATGAGGTTTTTTTGTTCAGATCTTTTAGAAGTGATTCACCAATTAAAAAATTATTTATTTTTGTCTGTTTAACTATTTCTTCCACTTCTTTTTCTGACTTGATCCCACTTTCACAAACAATAGGACCTGGATGCTTCTTTTTTGAAAGAACATTATTGTAAACATCGAATGTATTTTTTACATTTGTTTCTAAAGTTTCCAAATTTCTATTATTAATACCTAAAATAACATCTTCCAAACCAGCAATTTGTTCAGCTTCAAGAGTACTATGGACCTCATAAATTACAGCAAGCCCAAGAACTTTTGCCAGCATTCGAAGTCCTACAGCGCGGTGTTGTCCAACACCTTTTAAAATTATTAGTATCGCGTCAGCACCAAACGCTCTTGCAAGATATAATTGATATTCATCATATATAAAGTCCTTACAAAGAATTGGAAGTTTAACTTCTTTTTTTATATCTTGGATATCTTCAATTTTACCTTTAAAATTTTTTTCTTCAGTAAGAACAGACAAACATGTAGCCCCAGCCTTAGCGTAGTTTTTTGCTATCTCAGTTGGATTGTAATCTTTTATTATCTCACCTGCTGATGGGCTGGCTTTTTTAATTTCAGCTATAACATTAACTTTCTTTTTATTATTTAATGGTTCTTTAAAATCATAGTAATTTTTATATGTCTTTATCTTTTCATTTAAGTCTTTAACTGAGTATAATTTTTTATACCTCTCAACACTTTCTTTTTTTTCCCCGTATATTTTATCTAAATGATCTATCATGATTGTAGTTTCGATATATGATCTATCACTTTTCCTGAAAGAATATGATCTCTTAATTTGATGTAACCTTCTTTAAAAGAACTTGATTTATCTGCTACGATCAATCCTGCTGCGGCATTAAGACATACAGCTATTGAAAAATCATTATCCTTTCCTTGAAATATTTCTCTCATTTTTTCTGAATTATAATCAGGACCTTTTCCAACAATATTTTCAAATTTATCAGCCTTAATACCTAAATCATTCGGATTAAAAATAGTTTCTTTAATCGTATTATTTGAAAGTTCCACTATATTTGTACTAGCGTATGGTGAGATTTCATCCAAACCATCTTGACTATTTACTATAATTGCTTTTTTTAAATTTAAATTTTTTAATGCACCGGCAAAAACTTTTAGTAATTTTTTATCAAAAACCCCGACAACTTGTCTTTTTACACCTGCCGGACTACTTAAAGGTCCAATTAGATTAAATATTGTTCTTTTTCCTATTTTTTTTCTTACAGGGCCAACATATTTCATTGCTGAGTGATAACCTGGAGCAAACATAAAACCAAAATTATTTATATTAATATTTTTTTCAACATCATTTGGACCAAGATTTATATTTATATTCAATTTTTCTAATACATCAGCTGAACCACATTTTGAAGACACTGATTTATTTCCATGTTTTGCAACTTTAATTCCAAAACTAGACAATAAAAGTGCAGCGGCTGTTGAAATATTAAGCGTGTTTTTTCCATCTCCTCCTGTTCCGCATGTATCAATAGTATCATCTGGAACTCTTACCTTGTTTGCTTTTTCTCTTAAAATAAATACACCACCTGCTATTTCTTCTGCAGTTTCTCCCTTAGATGAAGAGGCAAGTAAAAAGTCCATAATTTCCGTCTCTTTTATTCTCCCGTTCATAATATTTTCAAACACAGATTTACTTTGTTCAAAGCTAAGATTTTGATTATTTTTGAGTTTTTCTATTATTTCTTTCATGCATTACTCTTTTAAAAAATTTTTAATTAGTTTTATTCCTTCTTTTGTACTGATGCTTTCAGGATGAAATTGTACACCATGTAAATTATATTTTTTATGCATAATCCCCATTATCACGCCATCATTTGTTTCAGCAGTAATTATAAAATCCTTATTTAAGGTTTTTCTTTCAACAATTAAACTATGATATCTAGTTCCAATTATATTATTTTTTAAACCTTTAAAAATTCCTTTTTTTTTATGTCTAATTTTACTTGTTTTGCCATGCATAAGTTTTTTTGCATTAATTATTTTAGCGCCAAATGCTTGACCTATAATTTGATGACCTAAACAAACTCCAAGAATTGGAATTTTTTTTGATAATTTTTTTACTATTTTTAAACAATTTCCTGCTTGGTCAGGATTTCCAGGCCCAGGCGATATAACAATTTTTTTATATTTTTTTTTATCAACTTCTTTTGGTGTTATTTTGTCATTTCTTATAACATCAACTTTACATTTTAAGGACTGAAGGTAATGGTAAAGATTATAAGTAAAACTATCGTAGTTATCTATTAACAATGTTTTCATTTAATTTATTGCTTTGAGTAATGCCTTAGCTTTATTCACGGTTTCATCATATTCATTTTTAGGGTTACTATCAGCCACTATCCCCGCACCAGCTTGTACGTATATTTTTTTATTTTTTAATTAAAGCGGTCCTTAAAGCAATACAAGTATCGAATTCTTGTTTCGCGGTAAAATAACCTATTCCACCAGCATAAAGCTTTCTTTTTGAAGTCTCTAGTTCATCAATAATTTCCATTGCTCTTATTTTTGGAGCACCGCTAACTGTACCGGCTGGAAAACCAGATAAAAAGGTTTCAAATAAGGAAAAATCTTTTTTTAATTTTCCAACTACGTTTGAAACTATGTGCATTACATGTGAATATTTTTCTACTTTAAATTTTTCTGTTACCTTTACACTATTTATTTTGGAAACTTTGCCCACGTCATTTCTACCTAAATCTAATAGCATTAAATGTTCAGCGAGTTCTTTTGGATCTTGAAGTAGTTCATTCGTCAATTTGTTATCTTCATTTTTGTTTTTTCCTCTACGTCTAGTACCTGCAATTGGTCTGATTGTAA
>CACHSH010000031.1 GCA_902582475.1 uncultured Pelagibacteraceae bacterium
TGGTTGTTGTTGCGATCGGGAGTATTCCAATTGTTGTCACTAGCGGTAATGTTCATTTCAAACATGCTTTAGAATGGAACTATTTTGTCGGTGTAATTCTGTTTTATTTACTAACTTATCTTTTTTGGAAAAAAAATTGATTTTACTCTAAAACTTCCGTCTACACACCTTTCGGTGCGCAGACTTTAGTTTTGGCTCGTCGTTTATGCGCTACCGCCAAGCCTCCCGTTTCACTATTTTAGCGCTACTCAGTGAAACTTTCTGCCCGTTAAGCTTGAACCTCTCGGTTTTTCCCTAACTGGCCAGTTGAGAGTTGCCCCTCAATTCATTTAAACATAACATTTAAAAAAATATTATGTATCACTTTTTGGTTGTTTTTTTAATGGTCTGTTAGTTGTGTGGATAAATTTTTATTGATTGTTTTATCTATCCAACCTCCACCAAGAAGTCTCTCTCCTAAACTGTCTTTGGAATAAAATACACATGCTTGCCCTGGCGAAATACCTTTTTCGTTTTGTAGTATTTCAACAATACCTGTGTCTTTTTGGATAGAAACTTTTGCTCTTAATAATTTACCAGTAGACCTTACCTTGATAAAAATTTCTTTATGAAAATTTTTTGGATCAGAAATAAGATTAATATTTCTCAAGTATAACTTTTCTACATTTAAACAATCTTGTGGTCCAACAATTATTGAGTTATCCTTTGCTCTAATATCTACAACATAGAGAGGATTGGGGCTTGAGATTTTAATGCCTTTTCTTTGACCGATGGTATAATTTATAATTCCATCATGAGTTCCTAATTTTTTTCCATCTATACTTAAAATATCACCTTTTTTAAAAGATTGAGGTCTATATTTTTCTATTACCGAAGCGTAATTTCCGTTAGGGACAAAACATATATCTTGGCTATCAGGTTTGGTCGCGACATTAAGTTTTAATTTATTTGCAATAGACCTTGTTTCTAATTTATTTATAGATCCCAACGGGAACCTCAAATAGTTTAGTTGCTCTTGTGTTGTGCTAAAAAGAAAATAACTTTGATCGCGATCTTTATCTTCCGCTCGATACATTGCTCCTGATCCATTATTATCGATCCTTATTACATAATGGCCGGTAACTAACGTATCTGCCTTTAATTCTTTTGAAAATTTAAATAAATCTCTAAATTTGACGGTTTGATTACATTGAACACATGGAATTGGAGTTTCGCCAGCAGTGTAGCTATCAATAAAAGAGTCTATAACCTCGGACTTAAATTTTTTTTGATAATATAAAATTTTATGATCAATGTTCAGTGTTTCGGATACTCTTTTTGCATCAATTATATCTCTTCCTGCGCAACATTGTCTACCAGATACAGATGTTTTGGAGTCGTCATATAATTTCAATGTTATTCCGGTTACATCATATCCTTGCTCTTTCATTAATCCAGCCACTACTGACGAGTCCACACCACCTGACATAGCTACCACGACTTTTGTGTCTTTAGGTGACTTTTTTATACCTAGAGAGTTAATCATAAAGTGTTATATAATATAAAAACTTATAATTTTCCATTATGCAATATGAATTAGAACCAGGTAATTTTGTAATAAATCCCTCTCAAAAAGACTGGGGAACAGGCCAGATACAATCTATTATTAAGAATAAAGTAACAATTAATTTTGAAAATGTAGGGAAAAAAGTGATTAACTTAAATAACATAAACTTGGAAAAGATTAAATATGAGAAATGAAGAATTAAAGATAATAGCCGAATCTTTGATAGATACGACTGAAAGAGCTGGAAAAAAAACAATTGAATTACAAAATTTAGGTTTAAAAATCATAAAAAAACCAGACAATTCACCTGTGACAAACGGAGATCTCGAAGTTGACAAAATGTTAAAGATAAAAATTAAAGAGTTAACTCCAAACATACCAATAATATCTGAAGAGACTGTAGATCTTAAAGTTAAAAATTCCTTAAAAACATATTGGCTTCTTGACCCTATCGATGGAACAAAAGAATATATATTGGGAAAAGATGTTTACACTTTAAATGCAGGACTAATAATCGATTGTTTGCCATCACTTGGGATAATTGGTGTTCCAAAAAAGAATAGGTTATTTTACTCATATGGAAAAGGGAATTCATATTTGATTGAAAAAAATAAAAAAACACAATTAAATTGTAATAAGAAGACCACAAAAAATAAAGTTTTTGGTCTTACAAACCGAGTGAAGCCTGTGGGAGATGTTTTAAATAAGTTAAATGAATTTGGAACTAATTCCTTCTTAAAAATAAGCAGCTCATATAAATACTGTTTAATTGCAAATGGTGAATATGATTTATATGTTGATAAAATAAGAGCTAATGAATGGGATGATGCTGCTGGACACGCAATTGCAGAACACGCAGGAGCTATAGTTACTGATATGGAAGGTCAATCTTTTAAATATGGAAAAGAAGATTATAAAAACCCAACAATTCTAATTAGAAGAAGTAAAAATTTAAATGTTTAAAACAATAGCAATTATCGTTATTTCTGTTTCAATATTTGGACTAGTTTTATTTGTATTTGTCAAAAATTTAATGAAGAGAAGAATTGAATATTACTTAAAAATAAATGAAAAAAAGAAAAAACTAAATAAGCTTAAGTAATTTTTTAAATTCACTTTCTTCCATAGAGAGTAATTTTTTTGATATATCATAACTAAATCCTGATCTTGCTAGAACACCCATATCTTTTTTATAAAAAAGCTCTCTATTTGCAATGGGACGCATTGGACCGATTCTTTTCTTTTTACAAATTTTAATCGCCGAAATAAAATCAGGATCAGATTTTTCATTTTTTATTTTTTCTATACTATTTTTTATAAATTTTTCTTCTAGTCCCTTACTTTTTAATGTATATGTAATTTTATTTAGTGAATACCCTCTTCTATATAGATTTCTGGCCTTAGAGTCTGAATACAAAGCATCATTAAGATAGTTATTTTTTTCTAAGCCAAATACAATTTTATCAATTATTTCGGAAACTTCTTTTCTGCTTTTTGATCCTTGAAATTTAGTTAAATATTTCTTCAAAAGAAAAGTTTTTGTTTGTTGTCTAGATGGGTTATATTTTTCGATATATGAATAAGCTAAATCCCTTAGTTTGATAGTTAAATCTTCAAAATCTTTTTTGTTTGATATTGGATCCATAGCTTTTATATTGTACAAGATTTTATGATTAATGATCTTCTACAATTTTTAAATTACGAAAATATTTACCTTATTGCAAATATTGGTGTAATTCCTTGTTGGCTTTTATTAATTTTTTTTCCTAGACTTTTATTAACAAAAATTTTAGTAAAATCTGTAGTAATACCTCTTTTATTATCCACAGCTTATATTTTTATTGTTTATCAAATATATATAACTGAAAATATTTTAGAAATTTTTAACCTATATATAGGTTTAGACCAAGTTTATGCTTTATTTTCAAATGAAGGATTTTTATTAATTTTTTGGCTACACTTTTTAACTATTAATCTCTTTACTGGTAACTGGATAGCTAGTGATGCACAAATTTACATGGTCACAAGACCTCTAGTAATTATTTCTTTAATCACAACTTATTTTACTGGTCCTTTAGGTCTCGTAATTTATTGGTTAATAAGAATTTTTTATTCAAAAAAAATTAATTACTATGACTAAATCAATTGAATTCTATTTTGACTTCAGTAGTCCGTACGCCTACCTTGGTTTCAAAGAGATAAAAAAGTTTGAAAAAAAATATCCTTTTCAAATTAAGTATATGCCAATTTTATTAGGTGGACTTCATAATTCTGCCGGTATAACTCCTGCGGCTTTTATAAAAATAAAATCTAAGCATATGATACAAGACACGAAATTAGTTGCGAATAAAAAAAATATTAAATTTAGTTTTAATTCCTATTTTCCTATTAAAACAGTTA
>CACHSH010000032.1 GCA_902582475.1 uncultured Pelagibacteraceae bacterium
ATAAATAATTAATATCAAAAAATTGTCTTTCTCCCTTCTCTTAAATAAGAGGGAGAAAGTAGTGAATTAACAAGATTTAACGGGGATAATAACGATTTAAACATCAAATTTTGTTAAGACTTCTTTTAAAGAAACTAAGTAACAAAATTTTTTAATTATTATTAAAGTTTTATGAATTTAAACATTATATCTTATAAAGAGATATATATTTGATTTATAATGAAATACGCTCGATAAATTTTACCGAGCGTATTTTGAGGGAAACGTAATAAATTAATTAAAATAAATATTAAGGAAGTCTCATAATTAATTAATAATATAGAAATGCTAAAAAAATATTTAAATTAAGTTAAAGATTTATTAATTTTCAAGAATAAATGATATTAGAGTCGACATTCATCTCTCTTGCCAGGTTTTTAAGTCTTTTAGTTACTTGTTTTGAGACTATATCACTATGATTGTTAGGTATTTTCAAAAAAATAGTCTTATTTCGTTTATAAATTTTAAATTCATCTAACAACAACGAAGACATGCTAGTAAGTGACTCTGCTAATCTTAAAGCAGATCCCACTTGCTTTGAGGATAAAATCTCGTTGTTATTTAATAAGGATAGAAACTCATAATCCGGGTTATATTTTAAGCCACAATGTCTCCAAAAACTTGCTGATGCAACTTTTACCCTATCTTTATGATTTAGTTTTAGTAATGGAGTATTTAATACTTCCATAAAAACTAACTCTGCTTTTTGAAAAGCGCCTAGGCCCCAATCCATTTTACTTAAGATACAAGCCAAAGTTAGTAATCTTCGATTAAAATATTCGTTGTCTTCAAATAATGGTGAAATAAAATTAAAATATTTCTCAAAACTCTTTCCATAGTCCCCTTTTTTAAATGATATACCATCAGTTTTTAATTTGAAAATTTCATCCTCGCTCACTCCTTGGTTTATAATTGTATTCATATGCCCCTCTCTCAGTCCACTGATTGAGCAAATAACTTTTGAGGGGCTTGCTGCTTCAATTATTTCGTTAAGTATTATAGAGCTAAAAGGTAAATAGGGGGTTCTAGATTTAGTAATATATTCCAGTGATTTCAAAGATGATTTATTAAATTTTGAAATCCTATTTAAGTAATTAACTGCTACATCTTTTGAGAGTTTGTATTGATGTAAAATATGTAATGGGTGTTTTTCTTTAAAGAGATGATATTTAAATAATGATCTCCAAGTCCCTCCTACCAAATAAATATTTTTAAATTTCTTTTTAGAAAGCCATTTTTCATCTCTTAAAAGTTTTCTAACATATTTTCTCAAATTTTTTTTTTTTATAATAGGATTATTTTTAAGTCTTAATACTCCAAGAGGTAAAGAGGTTGTTTCAATAATTTGATTTTTAGAAACCCTGGCAAGTTCTAAACTTCCACCTCCTAAATCCGCAACTAGTCCATCTACTTCATCAAATCCTATTATTACACCGTTTGCTGATGTTCTTGCTTCTTCCTCGCCAGATAATACTAGTGGTTTTTTATTAAATATTTTTTCAATTTCTCTTAAAAATTCACTTGCATCAGTGGCCTCTCTAAAAGCTGCTGTAGCAATAATTTCTAAATCTTGAACGTCTGAAATATCTAAAATTTCTTTAAATCTATTTAAAACTTTTAAAGAACTTTTAATTCCATCAGGATTTAATTTTTTAGATTTATCTAAATTTTTTCCAAGTTTGCAGACTGCTTTTTCATTAAAAACTGGAATTGGAGAAATTTTAAAATTGTCATATATGAGCATTCTTACTGAGTTTGATCCAAGATCTATTATGGCTTGTTTAGACTTTTTATTAGACTGAAATTTAAAAAGATTTTTAAATTCTGGTTTCATTTCACCAATCTTAAATTTTGAGGTTTAGCTTTTAAAAGTGACTTACCACGACCTGATAAACTTGAGTTTTCCATAAAATAGGTATGTGCTGAAAAGCCTTTTTCTTGTTCTTTATGATAGTTTCCTAAGCTATCTAAATACCATGTTTCTGATTTATCTTTAAAGTTGGCTAACATAATTTGATCTAAAATTTGCTCATGCACAGTATTGTTTTCTATTGGAATTATAATTTCAATTCTTCTATCTAAATTTCTAGGCATTAAATCTGCAGATGAAATATATACCTGATTCTCTCTAGAGGGCATAGAACTACCATTTGCAAAACAATAAATTCTTGAGTGTTCTAAAAATCTGCCAATAAGGCTTTTTACTTTTATATTTTCAGATTGAGCTTTAATTCCAGGTCTTAAGCAACATACGCCTCTTACTGATAAATTTATTTTAACGCCTGCGTTTGAAGCTTCGTAAAATTTCTTAATAATTCCAGGGTCTACAAGAGAATTCATTTTTGCCCATATTTCTGCAGGTCTTCCTTTATTTGCATTTGCAATTTCATTTTCAATTTTTTTTTCAAAGAAATTCCTACTATTTATTGGTGACATAAAGATTTTATTTAATTTTTTTGGTTTTGCATAACCAGTTACATAATTGAAAAATTTTTCAACATCTTTGGCCAGGTCTTGATTAGAGCTAAACAGTGATAAGTCAGTATAAATTTTTGCATTAATTGGATGATAGTTTCCTGTACCCAAGTGAACATAGCTTCGCGTTTTAGTTCCCTCTTTTCTTAAAACTAAACTTGCCTTTGCATGCGTTTTGTATTTTGCGAATCCATAAACAATTTGAACGCCAGCTTTCTCTAGTTTCCTAGATAATTCAATATTAGCTTCCTCATCAAATCGAGCTTTTATTTCTACTACAGCTGTTACAACTTTTCCGTTTTCTGCTGCTCTACTAAGTGCTTTTACAATAGGAGAGTCAGGAGTGGTTCGATACAAAGTTTGTTTGATACCGATAACTTTGGGATCTTTTGCTGCAGCTTCTAAAAATTGAATTACTACATCAAATGTTTCAAAAGGGTGGTGTACAACAAAATCTTTGCTTCTTATAGCTGAAAAAAATTTATTATCAAATTCTTTCAATCTTTCAACTTCTCTAGGATTAAATTTTTTAAATCTCAGCTTTGGATCTTTCTTTTTACAAATTTCATCTATATCTTGTATTCCAACCAATCCTTCAACCTCATAAATATGATCTTCATCCATTTTAAATTTTTTTGAAATAAAATTTAAAAGTTTTTTGTTTGAATTAGTGAGTACTTCGAGTTTAACTACGTTTCCCCTTCTTCTTTTCTTAATTGCTTTTTCAAAATATCTCACAAGATCAGCAGCTTCATCATCTATTTCAATTTCGCTGTCTCTAATTATTTTAAACTGCAAACTTGCCTCGATATTATGGTCTGGAAATATTTCATTAGCAAATTTACAAATTACGTCATCAATTGTGACAAATTCATTTATTGTTTCAGAATTGTTTAGAGATACAAATTTTGGAAGTGCTCTTGGTACAACTATAATTGCATTTAGTTCTCTTTTTTTTTTTATTCTAGTCATTCTTAGTAAAATTGCTTGGCCTTTATTTGGTATAAAAGGAAAGGGATGTGATGGGTCAATGGCAGTAGGTGTTATTATAGGATAAATTGTTTCCTGAAAATATTCTCTTAGATACATAAGATCCTTCTTATTTAGTTCTGATATTTTTCGAATGAAAATTTTTTCTTTCGATAGCTCTTTTTTCAACTCTAGGAATGCTTCGTTTTGCTTCTTTAATAGATCTTTAGTTTTTAATACGACCCTATTCAATTGATCCTCTGCAGTTAATCCATCTGCGCTTAATTCGTCAAAACCATCTTTAATTTGATTAAAAAGTCCAGCGACTCTTACCATAAAAAATTCATCTAAATTTGTACCTGCGATTGATAAAAATTTTACTCTTTCGAATAGAGGATTTGCTTCATCTTTTGACTCTTCTA
>CACHSH010000033.1 GCA_902582475.1 uncultured Pelagibacteraceae bacterium
TTTAAAAAATCTTTTACATTAATCTGCTCTAGATGCTCAACTTCTGCTACTAATCCCTGATGTGTTATTCCGTCTTTGTAACAATACTTATCAAGTTCTTTTTTAGTTTTATAAAAAATATTGATATTTTTTAAAAGATTAAGGTGTTGATTTTCTTTATTTATTTTCTTTTTAGAGTCCTCTGTTAAAAAAACCCTCAAAACCCTTCTTAAAGGATTTCTTAGTGCTTCCGTCACCGCATGTCTTCCAACTATGTAAAAAGTACTTTTTTTCACTGAATTCTTAAGTTTTTTAATAAATAAATAGCATATTTAAATGCAAAATGATTTATTGCATTTATCAATCAAGATGCTTATAAAACCCTTGTTGTTGAATGCTTTTTAAGTTATTGGGTATCCCTTAGCAACTATTGGAGGGGTACCAAAGCGGTCAAATGGGGCGGGCTGTAAACCCGTTGACTTCGGTCTTCGAAAGTTCGAATCTTTCCCCCTCCACCAAGCTTAAAAGTTTTTAACAATAAAGAGGGCTTGTTAAGTTTGGATATTGCGGGTGTCGTATAATGGTAATACCTCAGATTTCCAATCTGATGCTAGGAGTTCGATTCTCCTCATCCGCTCCAAGTTAATTAAAGTTTAAAAAAGAAAGTAGAAAAAAAAAGGAAAGAAAATGGCAGACAAAAAAAAATTTGAGAGAAATAAACCCCATTGTAACATAGGTACAATAGGTCACGTAGATCATGGAAAAACTACTTTGACAGCAGCTATAACAAAAGTTTTGGCTGAAAAAGGTGGAGCAGAATTTATTGCTTATGATCAGATTGATAAAGCCCCAGAGGAAAAAGAAAGAGGAATTACAATTTCAACAGCTCACGTGGAGTATGAAACAGATAAAAGACATTATGCGCATGTTGATTGCCCAGGCCACGCTGATTATGTAAAAAATATGATTACCGGTGCTGCCCAGATGGACGGAGCAATTTTAGTTGTAAATGCAGCGGATGGACCAATGCCTCAAACTCGTGAACATATACTTTTAGCGAGACAAGTTGGCGTACCTGCTATTGTTGTTTTCTTAAATAAGATTGACCAAGTAAAAGACAAGGAACTTGTTGAGTTGGTTGAAACAGAGATTAGAGAACTTCTTACATCTTATAAATTTCCTGGCGACAAAATTCCTATTATAAAGGGATCAGCACTTAATGCTGTTGAAGGAAAAGATGAAGCTACTGGAAAAAATGCAATTATGGAATTAATGAAAGCGGTTGACGACACAATTCCCCAACCTTCAAGACCTAAAGACAAACCCTTCTTAATGCCTGTTGAAGACGTATTTTCAATTTCAGGACGAGGAACCGTAGCAACTGGTAGAGTAGAACAGGGTGTTGTAAAAACAGGCGAAGAACTTGAGATAGTAGGTATCAAAGCTACAAAAAAAACCGTAATCACTGGTGTTGAAATGTTTAGAAAAATTTTAGATACAGGTGAAGCTGGTGACAACATTGGTGCTTTGTTAAGAGGAGTTGAAAGAACTGATATCGAAAGAGGACAAGTCCTTGCAAAACCAGGATCTGTCTCTCCACACACTGAATTTGAATGTCAGGCGTATGTTTTGAAAAAAGAAGAAGGTGGAAGACACACTCCTTTCTTTACAAAATATAGACCTCAATTTTATTTCAGGACTACTGATGTAACTGGAGAAGTAACTTTACCATCTGGAACGGAAATGATTATGCCTGGTGATGATGCTAAGTTCACAGTTAAACTGATTACGCCTATAGCAATGAGTGATAAATTAAACTTTGCAATAAGAGAGGGCGGAAAAACAGTTGGAGCTGGAGTTGTGACCAAAATTATTAAGTAAGCTACTAGGAGTGTAGCTCAATTGGTAGAGCGCCGGTCTCCAAAACCGGAGGTTGGGGGTTCGATTCCCTCCGCTCCTGCCAAACTTGATTGAGTATATTATGAAAAACCCATTAAGATTTATACAAGAAGTAAAACAAGAGGCTTTTAAAGTCACTTGGCCAACAAAAAAAGATACAGTTACAGGATCTTTGATGGTTTTTGGTTTAGCCACTCTAGCGGCTGTATTTTTTTTACTTTTAGATCAAATTCTAAGATTTTTTTTAAATTTTATATTAACTTTGAATTTTTAAAATGAATTGGTACATCGTTCAGGCATACTCTGGTTTTGAAAATAAAGTAGCTGATACAATTAAAGATATTATGTCCAAAAATTCATTGGAGGGCAATTTAGGAGAGATTTTAGTTCCAACTCAAAAAGTTGTTGAAGTAAAGAAGGGAAAAAGAACTAAAAAAGACAAGAAATATTTTCCTGGTTACGTGCTAGTAAAACTTGATTTAAATAAAAATATTTATCATAAAATTAAAAATATACAAAAAGTGAGCGGTTTTTTAGGTCCCGAGGGAAGCCCAGTTCCAGTTTCTGAAAAAGAGATAAAAAAAATAATGGGACAAATTGATGAAACAGAAGCAAATCCCTCAGCAGGTATTATTTATGAGGTGGGTGAAAAAGTAAAAGTTTCTGACGGACCTTTTGCTTCCTTTACTGGTTTAATAGAGGAAATTGATGAGGAAAAACTTAGACTTAAAGTTTCAGTTTCAATTTTTGGTAGACCAACACCTGTCGATCTTGAATTTAATCAAGTGGAGAAGATCTGATGGCAAAAGAAATTTCTGGATATGTTAAGTTGCAAATTAAAGGTGGTCAAGCAAATCCAGCACCACCTGTGGGTCCAGCATTAGGCCAAAGAGGAATAAATATTATGGAATTTTGTAAAGCTTTTAATGCTAAGACAAAAGCATTTATGGGCAAACCAGTACCTGTAGTAATTACTGTATACAAAGACAAAAAATTTGATTTCATTATTAAATCACCACCCGCATCACATTTCATTAGAGAAGCAGCAAAATTACAAAGTGGATCAAAGGAGCCTGGCAGAGTTATTGCAGGATCTATTACCATGAAACAGGCAGAAACAATTGCAAAAGAAAAAATGAAAGATTTAAACGCTCATGATCTAGAAGAAGCTACAAAAATAATTTGTGGTTCAGCAAGATCAATGGGTATAGAGGTTAAAAAATGAAAAAAAAATCTAAAAGATATAAAATTTTATTAGAGTCTTTAAAAAAAAGGAATTAAAAACTACCGAACAAGTTATAAAAGAACTTAAGAATGGTTCTGGAGTTAAATTTGAGGAGTCTATCGACCTATCTTTAAAAATAAATCTTAAAAAAATAAAAGGAGCAGACAATAATCTAAGAACTTTAATTGATTTGCCACATGGTAACGGAAAAAAAATAAAAGTTGCTATATTATGTGATGATAATAAATTAAGTGAAGCTAAGAAAAGTGGTGCCGAAGTAGTTGGATCTGAAGATTTATTAAAAAAAATTTCAGATAAAGATATCAATTTTGATAAATTAATTTGCACCCCTTCTATGATGGCAAAAATAGGAAAATTAGGAAAAATACTTGGACCAAAAGGTCTAATGCCCAATCCAAAAATGGGAACTGTTTCTGATGATTTATCAAAAGCTGTCGATAAAATTAAGAATAAATCTATTGAAATTAAAAATGATAAAGATGGTAATTTAGCATTTTCAATAGGAAGAAAAACTTTTTCAGAAAATAAGATATTAG
>CACHSH010000034.1 GCA_902582475.1 uncultured Pelagibacteraceae bacterium
AAAAAACTATCCAAATTTTAAACATAAAATTCAATATTTAGTTATTGAAGACGTTCCAAAAAATATTGAGAAAATAAATGATCAAGATAGTAAAGATGAAAAGGAGTCAAAAATTATAATGAACGCTATTAAACGAGAAAATTATCACAGAAACAGCATCGCTTATTTGCTAAAAGCAGCCGATCCAAATGACCAAATAATTATATCTGATCTCGATGAAATTCCAAATTTAGAAAATATAAATTTCAATTCCATTAGGAATAAAATAATTTTATTTAACCAAAAAATATTTTATTATAAATTTAATTTATTATTAGAAAATATGAATTGGTTTGGGTCAAAATCTTGTAAAATGAAAAATCTTATCTCTCCTCAGTGGCTAAGGAATATAAAGAGTAAAAAATATCCTCTTTGGAGAATCGATACTCTTTTTTCAAACAAAAAATATAATAATATATTTCAAGTTCAAAATGGTGGCTGGCATTTTACAAATGTAAAAACTCCTGAAGAAATAGATCAAAAACTTAGAAATTTTGCGCATCACGCAGAGTACGAGCAAAGTAATATTGGACCTAAAGAAGTAGATAAAATGATAAAAGAAAAAAAACCCGTTTATGATTTAGTGAATAATTCAAGAGAGTCTAAAGATAGAAAGCAAATGAAATTAAAAACAATAGACACCAATCAATTACCCTTATATTTAAGAGAAAATAAAGAAAAATTTAAACAGTGGATAATTGAAAATTAAAATGAACTCTAATGCAATTGTAACACTAGCTGATTCGAGCTATTTTGAACTACTAGAAGAACTTATAAACTCAATTAAAACACATAAAAAAAGTGAAAAAGTTTCTATATGTGTTCTTGATGCTGGACTAACTAAAGAACAATCAGAAATAGTTAAAAAAAAAGTTCACTCAATTAAAAAAGCTGAATGGGACATCAAAGTTCCTGAATTAAAAGTTTTAAACAAAGAATGGTTAAAGAGCCAGGTATCAAGAGCTTTTCTACCAAAATATTTTCCAGAATTTAAAAAATATCTTTGGATTGATTGTGATGCTTGGGTAAATTCTTGGTCGGCAGTAGATTTGTATTTCAGGGCTTGTAATGATGGAAAACTTGGAATCACGCAGAGTATAGGACCAGGTTATAGAATAATGTCAAAAGTGAAATGGTTGCTTGGAAAAATTGCAATTATAAAATCGCAAAATTATAAGCATGCAAAAGCTTCAGGTATTGATGACAGCATAGCTAGAAAGTTGGCTTTTGCTCCACATATTAATATTGGAGTGTTTTCATTAGAAAAAAATTCTAAATGTTGGCAAGTTTGGCAAAAAAATTTAAAAAAAACTTTGTCAAAAGGTAGAATTTTTGGATCAGAAGGTTTAGCAATTAATATTGCTGTTTATCATGACAATGTTGAGGTAGAATTTTTACCTTTAAAGTGTAATTGGATTACCAGCCATTTGCTTCCAAAATACGATAAAAAAGAAAACACCTTTGTTGAACCGTTTCTTCCTAATGAAAAAATTGGAATAATGCATTTAGCTGCAGGTTTATGGAAAAATAATAAAGATATGAGATTACATAAAGAAGTAAAAGTTGAATTAAAAACTTTAGAGGGCGAAAGAATTGAAAAAAGTTTAAGATTTGGGATACAATAGTAATAATTATGAAGTTGTGTAGAGTTGGAAAAGTTAATGTGGAAAGACCTGCTTTAATTGATCAAAAGGGTAACTTTAGAGATTTATCATCAATTATAAAAGACCTTGATCCTTCTACCTTGAATTTTGAAACAATAGATAAATTACAAAAAATTAACACTGAGAGTTTAAAAATTATTGATAAAAAAGATAGAATTGGTCCGTGTGTATCAAATCCATCTAAATTTTTAGGGATAGGTTTAAATTACAAAGACCATGCTTTGGAACAAAATTTGCCTGTTCCAAAAGAACCAATAATTTTTTCAAAATTTACAAACTGCATATCAGGACCAGATGACGATATTGTTATTCCTAAAAATTCTTCTCATACAGACTGGGAAGTAGAATTGGGTTTTGTCATAGGAAAAAAAACAAAATATGTTAGCGAAAATCAAGCATTAAATCATGTATTAGGTTTTTTTCTTGTAAACGATGTAAGTGAAAGAGAATTTCAAAAAAAAAAAGGGCTCACATGGGACAAAGGTAAAGGTTTTGATACCTTCGGACCCATCGGGCCTTTTATATTAACGAAAGATGAATTAAAAGATTATCAAAAATTAAATATGTATCTAGACGTTGATGGAAAAAGAATGCAAACAGGCAATACAGATAAAATGATATTCAATATAACAAAGTTAGTTTCATACATGAGTCATTGCATGACTTTATATCCTGGTGATATTTGTTGCACAGGTACGCCCCCTGGAGTTGGAGAGAATATGAAACCACCAAAATTCCTGAAGGGTGGAGAAGAAGTAGTCTTAGGTATCGATAAATTAGGAAAACAAAAACATAGAGTAGTGATAGATAAAAAGCTGTAAAATTTAAAAACTTTATTTTTGCCAAATTAGACAATTAATGTATATATATGCCGGAAAGCCCTCGTGGTGAAATGGTAGACACAAAGGACTTAAAATCCTTGCCCGCAAGGGAGTGCCAGTTCGAGTCTGGCCGAGGGCACCAAAAATTTAAAAATGTTAGATAATAAAAAATCTATTTTAATTTTATTTAAAGAGAGAAAAAAAGAAACACCCAATTCTTTTTTTTATGAGAGAAAATTTTCTAGAGAGTATAATGTTACGACAATTTATATTTCTGATTATTTAAATCAAAATAATCATAAAATAGCAGATACTATTAATTCAATTATTAAGAAAAAAGAAATTTCAATAATATTATTTGAAGGTGATCACTTATCAATATTTGATACAAAATTTATTAAATTAATTGATAATAACGTTAAAAAAGGAATTTTTCTGCAAGATGATTATATGTACCATCATATAAATAGAATAACAGCATCCGCATGTGACTTCGTATTAACAGCATGTCCATTATCAGATTTGAAATTTAAAGAGCTTGGATATAAATCTATTTTTGTCCCAGTAGAGGCAGACGGTTCAATTTTCAAAGATTTAAATGAAAAAAAAATTTATGACGTTTTGTTTTTTGGAAGGATCAAAAATAATAGAAGTGAAACAGTAAAATATTTGAAAGAAAATAACATTAATATTTTAGAGTGCGGTCCTTACGATACTATAAGTGATAGCCCAGAAAAATTGGCCACACTAATAAATAAATCTAAAATAGTTTTAAATTTTACAGAGTCCGATAACAAGAATAGTGAAAACAATCCTCTTGCTTACTATAAGTATTATTATCAAATGAAAGGAAGAGTTTGTTTTACCGGCATGTGTGGTTCACTTTGTATATCTGAATATTCACCATCTAACGCTTTAATTTTTAATAATAATGAAATCCCATTTTTTAAAAGTAAAGAAGATTGTTTAAATTTAATTAAAAAATTCCTGGAAGACGATTTAAAACTTGTTGATGCAACTGAAAAATATAAAATGAAATGTTTAGAATTTGAGGATAGTAATTATATGAAAAAAATAAAAAATTTTT
>CACHSH010000035.1 GCA_902582475.1 uncultured Pelagibacteraceae bacterium
AGCACTCAAGAAATAAGTGAAGGATTAATTTTCTGTAGAACATTAATGGAAAATAAATTTTTTATACCCAATAATATTAAATTCCCTCAATCTAGAAGGCTCTTGGAAAATAAATTCCTTAAAACTAATTAGAAATTTTTTTTGCTATATCTAGAGCAAAATACGTTACTATAGCTGATGCACCCGCTCTTTTTATTGACATTAAACTTTCTAAAATTGCTTCTCTTTTTAATATATTGCTTCTTACCGATTGTTCGATCATTGTATATTCTCCAGACACCTGGTACCCAAACACTGGTATCTTAAAATTATCTTTAACCGTTTTTATAATGTCTAAATATGGAAGAGCAGGTTTCACCATAACAAAATCAGCTCCTTCTTTAATATCTAAGCCAACTTCTCTTAGAGCCTCTGATGAATTTTTATAATCCATTTGATAACTTTTTTTATTTCCTTTTAGTTTATTTGTTGTACCAATTGCATTTCTAAATGGACCATAAAAATTTGATGCATATTTTGCTGCGTAAGATAAAATTTGAACATTTATAAAATTATTTTTATCTAAAGTTTTTCTTATAACACCAACCCTTCCATCCATCATATCAGATGGCGCTATAACATCGCATCCCATTTGCGCTTGAAGTAAGGCTTGTGCTGATAAAATTTCAATAGTTTCATCATTAAGAACTTCTTTATTTTTAAGAATCCCATCGTGTCCATGATCTGTATACGGATCTAAAGCAACATCAGCCATAATCCCAATATTAGGATTATTTTTTTTTATTTGTTTGATCGCTCTACATACAAGGTTATCTTCATTCAATCCTTCGCTTCCTAAATAATTTTTTTTCTTACTTGGTGTATGAGGAAAAATAGCAATCAAAGGAATCTTTAGTTTGCTAGCTCGATAAATAATACTTCCCAATTTATCTATTGAATATCTAAATATACCCGGCATACTCTTTATTGACTCAATTTTATTTTTCCCCTCTGTAACAAATACAGGAAGAATTAAATCGTTAATTGACAAGTTGTTTTCAGCAACCAATCTTCTACTCCAATTGTACTTGCGATTCCTTCTCAATCTTACGCTGGGATAACTACCTAATATTTTCATTTTTTAATCTCAAAAAATTTGTATAATGCGACAAATATAATATTATTTAATTAACTAAAAGTGTATTAATTAACTATATGTCCAATTCAAGCACCTTTAAGGATTTCTATCAAGTACCTAATGTGACTTTTGATATTTCAAAATTGAGGTCTGATCTTGATACTGTTTTGAAAAAATCTAAGTATCAGACTTTAGGAATAACAAATTTTCACGCAATACCTATGAACAAAATACCTGGTGATGAAAATTCTATCTCAGGACATAATGTAAGAGGAGTATATTGGACAAAACCTGACGAAACAGGAAAAGAAGTAATGAGAGACAAACCAATTGATGAGTCAAAATATACTGAATTAGTCGGTGAATTTAAAAATACTTATTTTGAAGAAGTATATAATATTTTAAAATCAAAATTTAAACTTGGAAGAGTAAGGCTATTATTAAAAGAACCAAGATCAACATTAAGTTGGCACAAAGATCCGGAACCAAGACTTCATGTTCCAATCATAACTAATCCAGGATGTAAGATGGTCATAGAAGATGTTGCTAAACACATGCCTGCAGATGGTAAAGTGTGGATAACAAATAATACTAGATACCATAATTTTTTTAATGGTGGAGAGCAGAATAGAATTCATATCGTTGCCTGCATGTTAGAAAATAGATTTAATTGATTTGAAATCTTTATTTAAAAAAATATCTATATCATCTGATCATGCTGGCTTTAAATTAAAAGAAGAAATTAAAAAAAATTTAAAAAAAAAAAAAATTAATGTAATAGACTTAGGCCCAAAAACAGACAGATCTGTTGATTACCCTGATTTTGCAAAGAAAGTCGCTAGATATGTAGCATCAAACAAAAGCAAAATAGGCATTTTGGTTTGCGGATCAGGCACTGGAATGGCTATGTCAGCTAATAAAATCAAAAAAATAAGAGCTGCCGTTTGTTATAATAAGGCTTCTACAAGTTTGTCTAGAACGCATAATAATGCTAATATACTTGCACTTGGATCAAGATTAACTAAAAAACAAACTGCTTTAAAGTTAGTAAATATTTTTCTAAGTACTAAATTTGAAGGTGGTAGGCACCTAAGAAGAATAAAAAAAATATAAAAGTTTTATTTATTATGTCAAAAATTAAGAGCAATATTAACGGAGGTTACCAGGATTACTTTGATAAAGATTTATCTTTAAGAGATCCAGATTTATATAATTCAATTAAACTTGAACTTCAAAGGCAACAACAGCATATAGAACTTATCGCGTCAGAAAATATTGTTTCAAAAGCAGTTTTGGATGCTCAAGGATCAATCTTAACTAATAAATATGCTGAGGGATATCCTGGAAAAAGATATTATGGTGGATGCGAGTTCGTTGATAAAGCTGAAGAATTAGCTTTAGAAAGAGTTAAAAAATTATTTAATTGCAAATACGCAAATGTACAACCTCATTCAGGTGCGCAAGCAAATGGAGCTGTATATTTAGCTTTATTAAATCCAGGAGACACAATACTTGGTATGAGTTTAAACTCAGGAGGACATTTAACCCATGGAGCAAAAGTTTCGCTATCAGGAAAATGGCTTAAAGCTTTTCATTATGAAGTTGATAAAGAAACAGGACTTATAGACTATGATCAAATTCAAAAATTAGCTCTCGAGCATAAGCCTAAAATATTAATTGCTGGAGGTAGTGCGTATTCAAGAATTATTGACTTTAAAAAATTCAGAGAAATAGCTGATAGCATTAAAGCATATCTAATGGTTGACATGGCACATTTTTCTGGTTTGGTTGCAGGCAGAGGTTATCCAAATCCAACTGAATATGCCGATGTCGTTACATCTACAACTCACAAAGTTTTAAGAGGCGGAAGAGGTGGAATTATTTTAACAAATAGAGAAGATTTAATTAAAAAATTTAATTCAGCCGTATTTCCAGGATATCAAGGTGGACCTTTAATGCACGTGATAGCAGCTAAGGCCGCTGCATTTCATGAAGCATTGCAGCCAAGTTTTAGAGAGTACATTAAATCTGTGCTTGCTAATGCTAAAATTCTGTCAGAAACACTAAAAAATAATGGTTTTAAAATTTTTTCTGGCGGTACCGATACGCATTTAATGTTAGTAGATCTTAGACCATTTAAAGTTACAGGCAAGGCAGCAGAAATTAGTTTGGGTAAAGCAAATTTAACTTGTAACAAAAATGGTATTCCTTTCGATACTGAAAAAATGACAATAACTTCAGGTATAAGACTTGGATCTCAGGCAGCGACAACTAGAGGTTTTGGTTTAAATGAATTTAAGATAGTCGGCGATTTAATCACAAAAGTAATCAAAGGTTTATCCCAAAACCCGAATGACAACAGCATTATCGAG
>CACHSH010000036.1 GCA_902582475.1 uncultured Pelagibacteraceae bacterium
AAAATTTAATTTTATCTCGTAATTTCTATCAGACAAAAATTTACTTTCAATTGCTAAAAAATCTAAAAAACCGTCTTTATCATTTTGATTTAGGTTTTTTGAATAAACATTAATTACGTTTTCAAATTTTAGTACAGATATAACCCTCCTGTTACTTCTAAAAACACCTTTTTCCACATCCTCCCACATGAAACGATTGAATTGAATTAAAAGTATTCTGTTTTTTTTTAAATGGGCAATATTTTTTACCTGTGTAATTGAGTCCTGTAAATGTGCCGAAATAACCTTTAAATCTTCTTCAGAGGTTCCATTCAGTTTAAGACTTTTTTCATTCATTAATAATTAAGTCTAGAAATATTTGCATTACATTTTCTAAGTTTTTTTTCTAAATTTTCATATCCTCTGTCTAAATGATAAACTCTATTAATAACAGTTCTGTTATTTGCAACTAAACCAGCTAAAACTAAACTAACAGAGGCCCTTAAATCTGTAGCCATAACTTCAGCGCCATTTAATTCTTGGGGGCCATGAATTGTAGAAAGATTTCCTGAGACCTTTATTTTTCCTCCCATCCTGTTTAACTCTGGAACATGCATGAACCTGTTTTCAAAAATATTTTCTTTAATTTTTGATATTCCCCTAGCTTTTATCATCAATACCATAATTTGTGCCTGTAAGTCTGTCGGAAAACCAGGGTAAGGCTCTGTAACAATTGATGCAGGCTTAATATTTTTTGAATTCAAAACTGTTATTTCATTTTTTTTGATTTTTAATTTTACTCCCATTTTTTTTAAAACAAGTAGCTCTTTTTTTAAAATTTTACTTTCTAGATTAATTATTTTAAGTTTTTTTCCAGATAATGCACCCGCGATCATAAAAGTTCCTGCTTCTATTCTGTCAAACATAACAGAGTGTTTTACTGACCTTAATTTTTGATTTCCTATTATTTTTATTTTTCTTTTTCCAGTCCAAAATATCTTAATTCCCATTTTCTTTAAAAAATCAGTTAAATTTTTTATTTCAGGTTCACAGGCACAATTATTTATATAAGTAACCCCTTTTGCATAGCTTGCTGCAATAATTATGTTTTCCGTTGCACCAACTGATATTGATGGCAACTTAACAGTTGTGCCATTCAGACCTTTTTTTGCTTCAGCTATAATATATCCGTTTTTGATTTTAATTTTAGCACCAAGTTTCTTTAATCCAAAAAGATGAATATCTACAGGTCTGGTTCCAATAGCGCAACCACCAGGCAAAGAAACTGTGGCTCTCCCAAATTTTGATAATAAGGGACCTAAAATAATTACACCTGCTCTCATAGTTTTTAATAAACTGTAAGGAGCAACAGTTTTTAAAAATTTTTTTTTATTAAGTATTAAAATTTTCTTTTTTTTAATATTAACCTTAATATTAGATCCAATATGCTTTAGAAGTTCTGACATGGTAATTACATCCTTAACGATTGGTATATTGTTTATTTCTATTTTTTTATTACTAAGTATTGATGCAGCCAAAATTGGGAGTGTTGCATTTTTCGAACCAGATATTTTGACAGTTCCAGATATTCTGTTCCTGCCTTTAACGATTAATTTTTGCATGAATTAAATTTTTGGAAGTGTAACGCCTTTTTGTTTCATATACTTACCTTTTCTTTTAGAATAAGTTACTTCTGGAGTTTCGTTTCCTTTTATAAAAACAAACTGTGCAGCTCCCTCATTTGCATAAATTTTTGCTGGTAAAGGTGTTGTGTTAGAAAACTCAAGTGTAACATGTCCTTCCCATCCAGGCTCTAAGGGAGTTACATTTACTATTATACCACATCTGGCATAAGTGGATTTACCTAAACAAATCACAAGAACATTTTCAGGTATCTTAAAATATTCTACGGTCCTAGCTAAAGCAAAAGAATTAGGTGGTATTACACAAACTTTTGATTTTTTAGTTACAAAACCATCTTGTTTAAAACTTTTAGGATCTACAGTAGTAGAATTTACATTGGTAAAAATTTTAAAGTCATTAGATACTCGTGCATCATAACCATATGATGAAAGGCCATAAGATATTTTTCCTTTTCTTATTTGCTTAGAAATAAATGGCGAAATTATTTTGTATTTCTTAACCATTTTTTTAATCCATTTATCTGATAATACGCTCATAGATTTATTTAGTTTTTCTTTTATATTTATTTTTAAATTCTTTTCTTTTTTTTAAATTTAATTTCAAGGCCAGTTCTTTCCTAGAAAGAGATTTCTCTTTTTTTGAAATTATTTTCATCGAAATTAGTTTTTATTTGGATTAGTTAAATCCTCTAAAGTAATAGTCTTTTCAATATCATGCATTTTCTCAGATTCGTTATTTAATGGCTTAGTACCCTTTTTCGCTCGTCTTTGTTCTAAACGGGCTTTTCTTTTGGCTTCTTTCTTCATAGCCTTTTCGCCTCTGATTGATTTATAAGTGTAATGAATACCCATTTTTGCACCATATTCTTTTATTATCTTTTACTTTGAAGGCGCTAATTATGCAAGCCTGTACTAGGTCGGTTTGTAGATATCTTATAATAAAATGATTAAATTTTAAAAAAAACAGTTAAAAAAAACTTTTTTTCAAATCTGCCTTTATTTTTTCAAAAGGTGTATTCCAACCCTCGCTTTTTTTTGATCTATATAAAGTAACATTATCATACCACTCAGATTTAGATTTCTTCAAAAACCATCTCCAATCACTTACAAGCGGTAGAGGAATCCATGTTTTTTTTTTTAGTGTTGCTGCTAAATGAGCAATAGAGGTATCAGCTGTAATAACCAAGTCTAAGTGCTTTATTATTTCAATACTGTCAAGAAAGGCCTCGTTTGATGTATCCATCTCTGGAAAATATAATATATTTTTTTTAATTGAGATATTTTCAATATCTTTACTGTTTATTTTTTTTTGTAAAAGTATGAATTTACAATCAAAATTTGAGGCTAGATTAATAAAGTATTTCATTGGAATATCTTTTTTAGCTAAGGATGTAGAAGAATTTATTCCAACTTTAATTCCTTTATGATTTTTAAATTTATCATTCCATTTTCTTTGTATATCTTTATTTGTTTGGAAAAAATTAACCGGTTTACAAAAAAGATTATTTTGTTTTAAAAAAATTTTTAAAAGGCTCAATAAATGATTGTGGTAGTCATGTTCTGGGATAGTTTCACCCTCAAAGATCAAATTAAACTTAGTCTTATCATAAAAATGTGAAAACTTTTTGCTTTTGAGATAAAGTATAACTTCCGTATTATATTGTTTTTTTAT
>CACHSH010000037.1 GCA_902582475.1 uncultured Pelagibacteraceae bacterium
GACAATTGAATTAATTTTTGTTTTCTTAATATCATATATTTTAGGGTCAATTCCCTTCGGATTATTACTAGCTAAATTATTTTTAAATATAGATGTAAGAAAAATAGGTTCGAAAAATATTGGCGCTACCAATGTATTAAGAACTGGAAATAAATTTATAGCAGGATTGACTTTATTTTTAGATATCTCAAAAGGTGCTATAGCAGTAATGGTTTCACATTATTATTTTCCAAATTTAATTTATTTATCAGGTCTGATGGCATTTCTTGGACACATATTTCCTATATGGCTAAGATTTAAAGGTGGCAAAGGAGTTGCGACTTATTTAGGAATAATTTTTAGCCTATCTATACAGTTAGGTTTTGTTTTTTGTATAACTTGGATTTTAATAGCTTTCGTTACAAAATACTCTTCTTTATCTTCTATTATTTCTGTTTTAATTATATTTTTAATTTCATTATTTGAAATAAATTTTGAATTAAATTCATTTTTATTTATCAGTTTTGTAATAACCCTATATACCCACAAACAGAATATACTTAGGTTAAAAAATAAAAAGGAAGATAAAATTAAACTTTAAAATCAACGTTTATTATACTTTTGTTTGACAAATAGCTTTATTTTTGACAGTAAGATTAGTAATAATGAATCTTGTCATAGTAGAGAGTCCAGCAAAAGCAAAAACCATAAATAAATACTTAGGTAAGGATTATAAAGTATTGGCAAGTTATGGACATGTTAGAGACCTCCCATCAAAAAATGGTTCTGTGGACCCTTCTAATAATTTTAAAATGGAATGGGAACTAGATACTTTTTCAAAAAAATACGTAAAAGAAATTGCAGATGCAGCTGCAAATTCAGAAAAAATTATATTAGCAACTGATCCTGATAGAGAGGGAGAAGCTATTGCTTGGCACGTGAGGGAGATTTTAGAAAGTCGTAAGCTTTTAAAAGGAAAAAAAGTTGAGAGAGTTGTATTTAATGAAATTACAAAAAAAGCTGTAACTAATGGAATAAATAATCCTAGAGAAATTGAGTCCCTTTTAGTAAACGCGTATATGGCAAGAAGAGCTTTAGATTATCTTGTTGGATTTAATATATCACCTATTTTATGGACTAAGCTACCAGGTTCAAAATCTGCAGGTCGAGTTCAGTCTGTAGCTCTAAGATTAGTGACTGAGCGTGAACATGAGATTGAACTTTTCAAACCACAAGAGTTTTGGACTATTTCATGTGACTTCAAAAATGGAGAAAATAAAATTATTAAATCTAAACTTTCACTTTTTAACAAAGAAAAAATTGAGAAGTTTTCTTTTAAGAAAAAAGTAGAGTCAGATAGTGCTTTGAAAGAAATTAATTCTAAATCTTATCAAATAACTGATGTTTCGTCAAAAGTTTATAAAAGAAATCCATTAGCACCCTTCACAACGTCAACTTTACAACAAACAGCTTCAGGTAAATTTGGATTTGGCGCATCAAGAACTATGCAAATAGCGCAAAGGCTTTATCAGGGAATTGATATCGAAGGTGATACAGTTGGATTAATAACTTACATGAGAACAGATGGAACCCAGATTTCTAAAGATGCAATTGATGATTTTAGAAAATTTATAAACAATACGCATGGAAGTGAATATCTTCCAGAAAACCCCAACAGTTATACTGGAAAAAAAGCAAAAAATGCTCAAGAGGCGCACGAAGCGATTAGACCTACTGACGTTTCCAAAAAGCCAAGTGATATGAAAAAATATTTAAGCACAGATCAGTCAAAATTATATGAGTTAATTTGGAATAGAGCGCTATCTTCTCAAATGACACCTGCTGAATTCGATAGGAAAAGTATTTTAATAGAGTCATCTGACAAAAAAGTAGGATTTAAGGCTAACGGATCTACAATTAAATTTGAAGGGTTTTTAAAAGTTTATAAATTTGAAGAAAAGGATGAAGATCTGAAAAATATTTTACCTGATGTAAAAACTGGAGATAAAGTTGACATAAAAGAACTTATTGATGATCAACATTTTACAGATCCTCCTCCAAGATATTCTGAAGCTAGTTTGGTAAAAAAAATGGAAGAATTGGGAATAGGAAGACCATCTACCTATGCAAGTATAATAACAGTTTTGTCTACACGAAATTATGTTGAATTATTAAATAAAAGGTTTCATCCAACTGATAGAGGAAAATTATTATCTGCTTTTCTAGAAAAATTATTCACAAAGTATGTTGATTATAATTTCACTGCAGATTTAGAAAATCAATTAGATGAAATTACAAGTGGAAAAGTTGAATGGATAAAGGTTTTAGATGGTTTTTGGAAAGATTTTTATTCAAATGTAGGTCAGGTTAAAGAAAAAAGAACAAGAGAAGTTTTAGACTTATTGAATGATAGTTTAGGTGATTTAGTATTTGAAAGAGATGACAATGATAGTATAGACAGAAAGTGTAAAGCTTGTGATAAAGGTGAACTAAGCCTTAAAAATAGCTTTAGAGGGGGCGCTTTTATTGGATGCTCTAATTATCCAGAATGTAAATTTACAAGACCTTTATCAAAATCAAAAGCATCACAACAAGTTAATTTAGCTGAACCAAAACTAATTGGTCAAAATGATTTAGGCAAAGATATATTTCTCAAAAATGGAAGATTTGGACCTTATTTACAATTTGAGATCGATGTTGATACATCAGTTGAAAATAAAAAGAAGCGAAGTAAAAAGAAAAAAGAGAATGAAAATTTAAAAAATGTTTCTATACCTAAGGGTCTACCGATAGAAAATGTTGATTTAGAAAAAGCTAAATACTTATGCTCTTTACCAAAAGTTTTAGGTAAACATCCAGATTTAAACGATGACATAACAATTAATATTGGTAGATTTGGTCCATATTTAAAATGCTCTAATAAATCAGCACGTATAGAAACTGTAGATGAACTATTTACAATTGGTCTTAACAGGGCAATAACTTTAATATCTGAAGCAAAACCAGGCAGAATGTCCTCTTCGGAAATTAAAAATCTTGGGGAGCATCCAGAGGATAAAAAACCAGTAAGAATAATGAAAGGTCAATATGGACCTTATATTAAATATAAATCTCTGAATGCAACTATACCGGAGGATAAAGATCCAACAGAATTGACTATG
>CACHSH010000038.1 GCA_902582475.1 uncultured Pelagibacteraceae bacterium
AATATATTTCAACTAATCTATGTAGGGCCTCTTCTATAAAAATTGTTTTATTATAATCTTTTACTATTACTTTTAATCTATTGATTGCCGGAATCCATTTTTCATTTTTTATATAATATCTAGCAATTAATAATTCTTTTGCTGCAAGCTGATTTATAACCAAATCGAGTTTAAATTTTAGATCTATTGCATAATCTGTGTCTGGAAATTTTTCAATATAAGATTCTATTTTTTCTTTTGAAATAATAAGTGGCTGTATATCTTTATCCTCGTCTAAAATTTGTTCATAGTAACTTATTGCAATAAGATAGTGGGCATAACTGACATTGGGACTAGCAGGATAAATCCTTATAAATCTTTCAAGATTTAAGATAGCTTCATCATAAAAATTTATGTTATAAAGACAATAACTAGACATTAATGCTGACTTAGAAGCCCAATCAATTTCAGGAAGCATTCCCTCTGCTTCACTAAATTTTTTTGAAGCATAAAGATAGCTTCCCTTTCTCATACCTTCTAAAGCTTCTTCATAAATTTTTATTGCCTCATCACTAGTTGAGGGAGGTTTGATTGCTTGATCTGCTTTTTTTCCACCACCGCAAGAAACAAAAAATAAAGTTAAAATAATAGAGAATAAAATTTTACGCATGTTACTATTATTAACAAAAAAAACACTTGTCGTAAAATAGTCTTAAATTTAGGCGTTTACTGCAAATCTCTTGTTAAGAGGTAGGATTTTTCTTACGTTTGAAGAGGAAGATTTGGTCTCGACAACTTCATAATTGCCCTTGTCTGAAAAGATTTTTTTCAAAAATTTATTTGTTAAAGAATGACCACCATGAGTACAGTCTATCGATCCGATAACTCTTGCTCCTGACAGCATAAAATCTCCAGCTAGATCTAATATTTTGTGATTTACAAATTCTTTTTCTGATCTAAGACCGCCTTCATTAAGAACTTTATCTCCTTTAACTACAACTGCATTATCTAAAGAACCACCTTTAGCTAAACCAGCAGATTTGATTATTTCAATATCTTCATACAAACAGAATGTTCTTGCGCAAATAATATCATCTAAGTTCTTTTCTAAAAAGTTAACAGTATTTGTTTGAGTTTTAATTAAAGGACTATCTTTATAATTTAGTGTAAATTTAACCTCAAAGTTATTAGCTCTTGGTGTGATGCTTATTGATTTTTCATCTTCTTTAAATTCTATTTTATTTTTAATTTTTACAAATTTCCTTTTACCCTCTAAAGTTTTGAGCCCACAATTTTTTATAACTTTTACAAAATCCTTAGCTGATCCATCCATAATTGGAACTTCTGGACCGTCCAAATTAACTACTAAATTATCAATCCCGCATATATAAAAAGCGGCCATTAAATGTTCTACAGTTGAAACACTAGCTCCAAAATCATTTTCTATTTTTGTACAAAGTTTTGCTGATGATACGTTCTTAAAATTTGCTATAATCTCATTATTTTTTTTCAAATCAGTTCTTTTAAAAATTATTCCTGAATTAGAATTTGCTGGAACTAATGTAACATTGACGTCTTTTCCAGAATGTAAGCCTATTCCCGAGAAACTTACTTCAGTGTTAAGTGTTTTTTGATTTTTATCCCACATGATTGATTTTATACAAAATTTAAAATGTAGGTTGAAAACAACTAATATTACAAAAAGCTACGGTATTTTTTTAAAAAAAACGTTCAAAAAAACTAGAAATTATTGACTTTTTCTTGCTTGAGAAGGGTATCGCCTCATTGTGCCAGCCTTTAAATATCAATTCTGCTGCCCCAAATAACGATCCAAAATCACCTTGTGTAAGTGACTCTGCATAAATTTTTTTATGATCTATACTTAGAGACTCTTTAAAAAGATTTTGAAGGTTTTTAAATATATTATTATCTTCAAAAAATAGATTAACTTTACCTATCCTGTTTTCAAAATAGTTTAGGTTTTTATTATTGTTGAAAGTGTAATCGATTATTTCTTTTACTCTAGCATTTATAATATCTTGAATATGTCTAATACTTAATTTTTTAAAATCAGATTTTATAAAAAATTTCTCATCTATATATCCAGCTTTGTTTTGATTTAAATTGTCTATAATCAATTCGATCTCTTCTCTTTTTAGTGAACATAGCTGGTTTATATCATTATAAATAGAATTAGTTCCAAAAGGAAATGTTTTAAAAAATGTTAGAGAAGAATTTTCATAGAGAGATACTGTACTTAGTTCATTGCCAAAATTGATGACTATAAAATTTTTTAAATCTTTATTGCTATTAAGTAAGTTGATTCCATTTGCAAATGGTTTGCTTATAATTCTATCAATTTTTAAATCACATTGATTAAAAATAGCTTTTATGTTTTTTAAATTATTATCAGGTATTGAAATAAAAGTCATATGCAAACTTAAATGATCCCCAAAAATATTAAGGGGAATTTTGTCTTGTTTAGCTTTATCAAGGATAAAATTAGAATTTAATATGTGAAGTATAGAATTATTTTTTTGATTACTAACTATAGAATTTTTTGCTTCATTTAATATGTAATCAAAATCTCTTTTTTCTACTTTAGACCCACTAAGTTTTTTAAAACCACTAAGGTTTGTACAGAATACATCTTTTTGATTTAAAATCACTGTGATACTATTAAAAACTTTATCAACATCTTTTTCAATCTCCTGCAAATCATCGCTAATTATTTTTGCTGTATGTTCAAAATCAGAAATTTTTCCTTTACTAATTTTAGCTTTAGCAGAAATTTTCTGACTGATTAATCGATAATCAAGATTTTCATTTATTTGAAAAACAGCATATTTGATTTTATTATCGTCTACCTCAATTATTAATTTTTCATTCATAATTACCCTACTTCATTATTAATTGATTCTTTACTCTAAAATCAAACACTTTAAACCTTTTAAATTTTTCTTTTTCGTTGATAGATAAAAACCTTTTAATAGAATCTTCTATTCTTTTACTGTCTGATGGTAACCT
>CACHSH010000039.1 GCA_902582475.1 uncultured Pelagibacteraceae bacterium
TTTTTTCCAGCGTCCGAGTAGCCTGATTTTGAGTCAATAATAATATTCTTTTTTTTTATAAGTTTTTTCTTAATTAATGGTAATAATGGAAGCTGAATAGATGTTGGGTAACATCCGGGACAAGCGATAATTTTATATTTTTGTATATTATTTTTAACGAACTCAGATACTGAATAAATAGATTTTGAAATTAAATCTTTGGCTTTATGTTCTTTCTTATAAAATTTTTTATATAAAGAAGGTTTAGATAATCTAAAATCAGCAGAAAGATCAATAATTTTAATTTTTTTATTTTTTAATTTTTTTGCTAAAATTTGACTTTCATTGTTTGGTAAAGCAGCAAAAAGCACATCAATATTATTCCAATTTACAAATTTTAAATTTGAAATTAATGGTAATTTTTTTTTAATTCTCTTATCAAAAAATTGTATTGGTTTTCCTATTTTTTTTTGGGCACAAATATATTTAATTCTGGCCTTAGGGTGATTGGATAAAAATTTAAGCAAATCTAAACCAACATAACCAGTGGCTCCTGCAACTACTATATTAACTTTTTTCAACGACATAAGTTGTTTATATCACTTTTAATATTAATGAAAATAAATGATTTATCTTTTAGAAAATTGGAAACTTCTACGAGCTTTTTTATGACCGTATTTTTTTCTTTCAACTTTTCTTGAATCTCTAGTTGTAAATTTATTCTTCTTAAGAGACTTTTTTAAATTAGTATCAATTTTAACTAAGGCTCTAGAAATTCCATGAATAATTGCTCCTGCTTGACCAGAAAGACCGCCTCCTTTGACATGACACTTCACATCAAACTGATTTAGTGTGTTTGTTTCTTGCAAAGGCATAACAACAATTAATCGGTGAACTGGTCTTTTGAAATATTGATTCATTTCTTTTCCATTTACGTAAATTTTTCCAGATCCTTTTTTAACCCATACTCTAGCAATAGATTTTTTTCTTCTACCTGTTGCATAATTACTATCTTTAAAATCGACTTTAATTTTAACTGGGGTCTTTTTATTTTGGTTAATATCTGCAGTTTGCATTAATTTTTAATATAATTTTTTTTATTAAGTTCAGAAAATTTTATCTCAACCGGATTTTGAGTTGAATGGGGATGTTTATCACCATAATAAATCTTAAGTTTACTTAATTGTTTTTTTGCAAGAGCTCCACTGGGCAACATTCTTTTAACCGCTAACTTTAAAATATCTTGAGATTTATTTTTTCTATGTAAATTAAAGGGAGATATTTCTTTTATACCACCTGGATGACCAGTGTGTTTATAATATTTTTTATTTTCAAATTTTTTGCCAGTAAATTTGATTTTTTCAATATTTGTAACAATAATAAAATCTCCATTGTCTTGGTTTGGATTAAATTGAGACTTGTTTTTACCTCTTAAAACTTGTGATATATATGCTGCCAATCTTCCAACGACAAGGTTTTCAGCATTTACTAAATACCAGTTATTTTTAATTTCTTTTTTTTTTATAAAGGGTGTCATATTAACTGGAGGATAATTACAAGTTATTATTTACGATGTCAATATAAACTACGTTTTCAAAGAATTATAATAAAAATAAATTGAGGAAACCAATAACAGAATTGTTGAAATTTGATGTAAAGAAGCAATCCATATAAGTGCTCCGCTAATAAGAGTTAAAATCCCGAGTGTTATCTGTATAAAAATCATAAACAAAAGAAAATATGTCGAGAAATACATGTGTCTTTGTTTGTTATAAAAAATAAAAAAAGACATAAATAAAACATATATAAAAATAATATAGGCAAGCTTTCTATGAACAAATTGGACAAAAGATGGTTCGTTTAAAATTTTTGATAAAATAATATTACTAAATGTCAAATCATCTGGAAATATATTATTGTTCATTAAAGGCCAGGTTTGATAAATTTTCCCAGCATCTAATCCTGATGTAAAAGCACCAAATGTAATCTGTAAGAAAACCAATAAAATAAATATTTTAGGAACTAAATTGATAGTCTTAAATTCAAAAAAGATTTTATTTTTTTTAAATTTAATATTTAAAAAATACCATAAGATTGCTGAAAATAAAACAAATGCTAAATTTAAGTGTATAGCTAACCTGTAATGACTTACTGTTGTATTTTCAACTAAACCACTTTTAACCATATACCATCCAACTGTTCCCTGAAGTAAGATTAATAAAAATAAAATAAAGAAGTTTTTGCTATATTCTTTAATAAATATTTTTTTAATATATATAAAAATAAATGGTATCAGAAAAAATAATCCTAAAATTCTACCAAGTACTCTATGAATGTATTCCCAGTAATAAATGACTTTAAATTCACTCATTGTCATATCTTGATTTAGTAAATAAAATTGAGGTATTTTTTTATACAAATCAAATAAATCATCCCATTGTTGATTATTTAAAGGAGGTAGAATTCCTGCAACAACATCCCAGGTAGTTATAGACAAACCAGAATCGGTTAATCTTGTTAGACCACCTACAATTACGATAATACTAATCAAGAATAAAAGGCCAATAAGCCAATAATTCACTGCTTTCGAATATTGCTTTCTTAATATAATTTCCATAATTTTGTTATATAATATTTTATAACTATTTTAATTACATTTATGTCGCTGAATAAAAATATAAAAGTTCGTAAAATTAGAAGAAAACTTGATACATTGGATAATGCTCTTCTTAATATTATTAAAAAAAGAACCAATCTTGTTAATGAAATTTTAAAAAATAAAACTAATAAAAATCAGATAGTCGACA
>CACHSH010000040.1 GCA_902582475.1 uncultured Pelagibacteraceae bacterium
AGGAAAATGAATTCATCTTATAAATTCCCAAGCTTTGATACAATTTCTGGTACGGGGCCTAACAGTGCAATTATTCACTATAAAGCCTCCGATCAAACAAATAGAAATCTTAAAAATGGAGACTTGTATCTGGTTGACTCGGGTGGACAATATTCCTATGGCACAACTGATGTTACAAGAACTTTATCCTTAAATAATAAATCTAAATATATTAAAGAAGTATATACCCGTGTTTTAAAAGGTCATATAGCTGTTTCAAATTTTAAAATTAAAAAAAATTCAAAAGGTTCTGAAGTTGATCAAATAGCAAGAAAATTTTTAAAAAAAATAAAATTAGATTATCCTCATGGAACCGGTCATGGTGTTGGATATTTTTTAAACGTTCATGAAGGTCCTCAATCGTTTTCTAAAAATAGTAAAATAAATCTCAAAAATGGGATGATTTTATCTAACGAGCCTGGCTACTATAAAGCAGGAGTTTTTGGTATAAGAATTGAAAATTTAATTTATATTAAAAAAAATAGATTCGAAGAATTGACTATCAGTCCTATGGAAAAAGATTTAATAAATAAGAAAATTTTAAATAAAGATGAAATAAAATGGATTAATAAATATCATTATAAAGTAAGAAAAAATTTATCGAGATTTATGAATCGAAGAGAAAAAATTGAATTGATAAAGGCATGCTCACCTATTTAGTAAATTATACCAACTTTCTTCGGACATTAAATCCACTTTGAGTTCCTTTGCTTTCTCAATTTTTTTTTTGGTTGGTTTTGAATTTCCAATAACTAAATAATCTAGTTTTTTAGAAACCGAACCAAGAATTTTAGCTCCATTTTCTTCTGCTAAAGCCTTGGCTTCTGATCTACTCATTTTTTCAAATCCCCCAGTAAACATTATATTTTTATTACTAAGTTTTCCTATTTTAATTATTTTTTGAAAATTTTTTATATTAAGAACTGAGATTAAATGTTGAATAATTTGAGAGTTTTTTTTATTAGAAAAAAAATCTTTTATAGACTTAATTTGAGTATCTCCAATACCATCTAGATCTTCTAAATTTATTAGAATATCTCTTCTTTTTTTTTCATTAAATAATTCTGAAAATTTTTCTGATTTTTTAAAAAAACTTCCTAAAATCTTTGCATTTTCCTGTCCAATATGTCTAATTCCAATTGAATATATAAATCTTTCTAAAGTTATATTTTTTGATTTATTAATCGCATTTTGGAGATTTTCTATTGAAAGTTTCCCCCATCCATCTAGTTTTTCTATTTTTTTATAATCTAAGTTAAAAATATCACCAGGTGATCTGATAAACTTTAATTCCCAAAAATTATCTATTACTTTTTTTCCTAAGCCTTCAATATCAAAAGCATCCTTGGATACAATGTGTTTAAGCTTTTCTTTTGCTATAAAATCACATTCATAACCTCTAACACATCTTCTTACAGCATCTCTTTTTTTAGTTGTCATACTAATTTCTTTCTTTGTAGTTGATCCGCATAAGCACTTATCTGGAAAAATAAACTTTTTACTATTTTTATTTCTTCTAGACTTATCAACGGAAACGACTTGTGGAATTACATCGCCGGCTCTTTGAATATTAATAACATCTCCTATTCGTATATCTTTTCTATTTATTTCATCCTCATTATGCAAAGTAGCATTGGATACAACTACACCACCTACCGTAACTGGATTTATTTTTGCAACTGGAGTGATTGCTCCAGTTCGTCCAACCTGAATAACTATATTTTTAATTTTTGAGGAGGCTTTTACTGATGAAAATTTATAGGCTATAGCCCATCTCGGAGCATTAGATGTGGAACCAAGTCTTTCTTGAAAATTGAAATCATTAACTTTGTAAACTATACCATCAACGTCATAATCTAGAGTTGACCTTAAGGCTTCCATATCTGAATGATTTTTTTCAACCTCTCCTATTGAGTTGACTAACTTACAATTAGAATTAATTGGAAATCCCCAGCTTTTAAGTTTTTTAAGTAACTCTGTTTGTTTTTTGAAAATTTTTGGATTAACTTCACCTATGCCATAGGCAAAGAATTTTAAAGGTATTTTGGCTGTCTCTTTAGAGTCTTTTTGTCTTAGAGAACCGCCCGCTGCATTACGTGGATTAGCAAATTTATCTTTTAATTTTTCAAAATCTTTTTTACCTATATAAACCTCACCTCTAACCTCTATAACTCTAGGAGAGTTTGTTAAACTTTTAGGTATATCTTTTATTGTTGTAAGGTTCTCAGTAATATTCTCACCAAAAACACCATCTCCTCGTGATAATCCATAAACTAACTTTCCATTTTCATACCTTAGGGTGGCAGAGATGCCATCTATTTTAGGTTCAGACGATAATTGAATTTCAGATTTATTATTTAAAAAATTATTTATTTTCTTTTTAAAATCTAACATATCCTCTTTTTCAAAAGCATTATTTAAAGAGAGCATTGGTTTAGAATGTCTTACTTTGTCAAATTTAGAAGAGGGCTTAGAACCTACTAAAGTATCCAAATTTTGAATTTTTTTCAAAAAAGGATACTTTTTCGCTAATTCAAGTAACTCTTTTTTTAATTTATCAAATTCCTGATCTGAAATTATTGGATTGTCTTTTTCAAAATAAGCTCTGTTATATCGATTAAGCTTTCCAATTTTTTCTTTGTAAAGCTCTTTAATTTTTTCCTGTTTTGTCATCAATAAATAAAATCTTCTTAATAGTTCTTCTTATAAGACTA
>CACHSH010000041.1 GCA_902582475.1 uncultured Pelagibacteraceae bacterium
CCAAAAAAAAATTCATCAATTATAGATTTTAAAAATACTGCTAAAAAAGCTTTTGAAAATTATAGAAAAAAATATATTAATTATTTCAAAGTAAATAGTAAAAAAGTTAAAGGAAAAAAAGTAATGTTAGACACGTCTCCCCGGGTAGTTCTTGTTCAAAATGTTGGGATGTTTAGTGTTGGAAAAGATCTTGGTTCAGCGAGAATAGCTGGTGATTTAACTGAGACTAATGCAAAAGTGATTAGTTCTGTTGAAGAGACATCGTCTTATAAATTTATACCAGAAAAAGATCTTTTTGATGTCGAATATTGGTCTTTAGAGCAAGCCAAAATCAAAAAGAAGAAAAAACTTTTAGAGGGAAATATTGTTGTTGTAACTGGAGCAACTGGAACAATTGGTTTTGAAACTTATAAAACGTTCAAAAGCTATGGCGCAGAAGTTATATTACTTGATAATGATATTAAGCGTTTAAAAGAGGTGCAATCAGAAATTAAAGACCTGTGTTTACATTGTGATGTAACAGATAAAAAAAGTGTGAGGAAAGCTTTTAATGTAATTTGTGAAAAATTTGGTGGGTTTGATATTTTAATTTCAAATGCAGGAGCTGCACCAGGTGGAGCTATAGGAGATGTAAGTGATGAAGTCTTGAGGCGAAGTTTTGAAATTAATTTTTTCTCACATCAAAACTGTGCTTCTGAGGCAATTAAAATTATGAAGAAACAGAATATTAATGGTTGTTTGCTTTTCAATATTTCAAAACAATCGGTTAATCCGGGAAAAAACTTTGGACCGTATGGATTACCAAAATCTGCTTTGTTAAGCTTATGTAAACAATATGCTGTTGATTATGGTTCTATCGGAATAAGATCAAACGGAGTTAATGCTGATAGAATTAAAAGTGGCCTGATGACTGGTAAGATGATTAAGGTAAGAGCTAAAGCTAGATCAGTAAGTGCTGATGGCTATATGAGGGGGAATTTACTATCTAATGAAGTGAAAGCTGAGGATGTTGCAAAAGCATTTTTTCATCTTGCTGTATCAAAAAAAACAACAGGGGCAGTTCTTACAGTTGATGGTGGTAATATCGCAGCTTCCTTAAGATAATTAAATTAATCGTTCAAAAGAACTGGAAACACAGGTTTCATTTTTAAAAACAATCTTTGATATTCTTGTTTTATACATTTGTTCATTACACAAGTGAGACCAGCAGCACTAGAGATTTGCTCAGCATCTTTATTCTGAATTCCAAACTGTAACCACAATGTTTTAGCGCCAACTTTAATTGCATTTTTTGCTATTTCCGGAGTTTCTTTAGATGGCCTAAATACATTCACTATGTCTATTGGTGATGAGATGTCTTCTAATTTTTCAACAATAGTTTCACCGTTAACTTTTTTTCCAACTGAAAATGGATTAACAGGTATAACTTTATATCCAAACTCTATAAGATATTTCATTACAATTATAGAGGGCTTTAGCCTCATTTTAGCAACTGCTTCGTTCTCTTTCGGAACACTTGCTCCAACCATCGCTATAATTTTAGATGACTTAAGAGTTTCCTTAATTAAATCATCTGAAATCATTTATCTTTCCAATTTGGTTTTCTTTTCTCTATGAACGCAGATATTCCCTCTTTTGCATCTAAAGCCATCATATTTTCACTCATAACTTTACTTGTGTATTTATAAGCTCTGTCTAAAGGCATTTCTAATTGATTATAAAAAGCTTTTTTTCCAATTTTAACAACTTTTCTCGATTTGGAAGATATATTTTCTGCTAATTTCAATACTTCATCTTCTAAATTATCATGGCCGAAGTAATCATTTATTAAGCCAATATCCTTAGCATGTTTTGCGCTGACTGGTTCGCCTGTTAATAGCATTTTCATTGCTTTTTTCCTTGCAACGTTTCTACTTAAAGCGACCATTGGAGTACTGCAGAAAAGACCAATATTAACTCCAGGTGTTGAAAAAATTGCATCATCTGTGCTTAAAGCTAAATCACAGGTGGCTACTAATTGACATCCTGCCGCAAATGCAGCACCGTGTACTTTTGCAATAACTGGTTTATTACATTTTATTATAACCATCATAAGTTTTGAGCATAATTCAAATAATTTTTTATAATTTGGTTTGCCTTTTAAAGATTTTACTTCTTTCAAATTATGTCCTGCACTAAAACCCTTTCCTGAACCCTCGATTATTATAACTCGAGTCTTTTGGTCTTTATCAAGCTCTTTAAATCTGCTTATTAATGATTTTAGCATATCAGTTGATAAAGAATTATAGGTTCCCGGATCATTTAATTTTAGTCTAGTTATGCCGCTATTTGATCCTTGTAAAAGCGTATAAGAATTGTTTCTCATTTGAACAAACTTTCTAATCCCTCCAAAGAAGCATTACAAACACCTTTTTCAGTGATTAATCCAGTTACATATTTTGCCGGCGTAATATCGAATGCTAAATTCATTGCTTTACTTTTTTTTTTTTGGATAAATCAATACTTTTGTTAATTTATCATTATTATCTAATCCCTCGACATGAGAAAGCTCTTGAGAATTTCTTTCTTCAATTGGAATATCTTTAGAATTTTTTATATTCCAATCTATTGTTGAGCTAGGTAATGCTACATAAAAAGGAACTTTATTATCGTATGCAGCAAGTGCTTTAAGATAAGTACCAACTTTATTCGCAACATCACCATTTGAAAGAGTTCTGTCTGTTCCGGTTA
>CACHSH010000042.1 GCA_902582475.1 uncultured Pelagibacteraceae bacterium
ACAAAATCACGAATTTCCTCAGGACTTGGATCTTGTAGTTTAACGTTGTTTTCCTCATAAATTTTTGTATCGTAAGCAAAACCTACATTGCGATTAAAAATCTCATCCATGTTCAAAGTTTTGCCTGTTAGTTTGCAAATATGTTTCTTTGTAAGTAAAAAAAATTTATCGCTGTAAGATAAAGCGCCACCTAAAGGAATTGGCAGCTGCGCTATTGGCTTATCAAAAACACCGGGTATATCTTGGTAACCTGTATCCGTTGATATGCAAAATATAGATTTTGCACCAATATAAATATCCATAAAATCACTTTTTAGTTTTGAATTTGCATAATCGATCACTTTAGGATTATTTAAATTAAATTTTTCGTTTACCACATTACCCATACGAAAAACAAAATATCCTTTTTGTGTTAATGACTCGGCAGTCAATTTAAAACTATTAATATTGTAATGTCTAAATTGATGATAATAATTATCATGCATGTCTTTTGGAATTTTTTTATATGAATATGCATCATCTCTAATGATTAAACTTACAAACTTATCTTTTTCGGACAATCCGAAATTTTTAAGTATATTTAGTCCTTTAATATTCTCATCTTTTGTGAATTCTAAGGGTCTACATTTTTTTACTATATTATTAATATCTCTCTCTATTTTTGTATGAAAAATTGGTATTGAGTGCTTTTCTTGACTCGGCATATAATTTAAGACTTTTTTCATCGGATGCAAAATTATACTTGGGAGTATTTTTAATTTTCTTGCCCACATTTTTTCAAGATGTTTATTGTAATTTTTAAAATTTGGAGGAATATAAAAGAGATCTACATGTTTTATACTAATATTTTCTAAACCCAGTTTTTTTTTACTATAGTACATGGTAGTATATGCAGCAAAATTTCCAAAATTTTGAGTAGGTAATGCTTCAATTCTAAAAAGAAGAAATGGACTCAAAAGTTTTATTAAAATACAAAATGGTAAAAAAATAATGCTAAAAAAAAAATTAAATATTGAAATTATAAATAATCTAATTTTTTTAAAAAATTCTTTTATTCCTTTATTTTTAATATCAAGAACTTGCTTAACAAAAAATTTCATTAAATAAATTTATTTTTTTATAATGTTCATGCAATTTTTAAAGATGTTGCTAACATTGAGTCCAGCAACATCGCAGAGATTCTCGTAAGATCCATAATTTCTTATAAAATCATTAATTGCAATCTGTCTAACTTTAAGATTATTAATTTGATAAATATGCTTAAGACTTTCAGAATAAATTCCTCCGTGTTGAGACAGTTCTTCAACTGTGATTAGTTTTTTTGTTTTTCTAACGCTATTTTTTAAAGTTAAATGATCAAATGGTTTTATAGTGTGAAAATATATAACTTCTACTTGAATACCTTTGCTTTCGAGAATTTTGTGAACTTTCATAACATTATTTAATTGTGTGCCGGTCACTGCTATTGTTAAATCTTTTCCTTTGGTCAATTTGACTGCCTTTCCCAATTTTATTTCCTTTTTTTTTATTGGGATCAAATGCGATTTATTTGGAATTTTAAAATATTTTATTAATTTTTTTTTATAAACTTTTTTAAATAAAATTGAAAACTCTTCTTCTGAACCTGGTATAATTATTATAGAGTTTTTGAAATGAGAAAATAATGAAATATCAGTGTAACAATGGTGTGTACATCCTAATTTCGAATAATCAAACGATCCTCCTATAGAAACTAAATTAATGCCTTCTTTTTGATATCCAAAGTCTAACTTTATTTGTTCATAAGCCCTCTCGGTGATAAATGGCGCGATAGTGTGAACAATTGGATTTAAACCTGATTTAGCAAGTCCTGCTGCTAAATTAACCATGCCTTGTTCACATATGCCAATATTGTAGTATCGTTTGGGAAATTTTTCTCTAAAAGATTTAAACAATCCATGACTTATATCAGCCACAGTAACAACTATTTTTTTGTCATTTTTGGCTATTTCAAATGCAGTTTCTGCAAATTTTTTTCTTATGTTACTCACTTGAAAGCTCCTTAAATATTTTCTTTTTTTCTATTAAATTTGGAATTTTATGGTGCCACTTACCATGCCCTTCCATAAATGATATGCCTTTCCCTTTTGTAGTTTTTGCTAATATAATTTTTGGTTTACCATTCAAATTAAAATTAATTTTTTTAAAAACTTTGTTTAAACTTTTATAAGAATGGCCGTCAGCTAAATAAGTCTGCCATCCAAATGATTTCCACTTGTTTAGCAATTTGTCCTTGGGCATTAATTGTTCAGCTGATCCATTCCAATCCAATATGGCACATAAATTGCCTAAATTTTGATTGTTGGCAATGTTGGCCGTTTCCCATATAGACCCTTCATGGCATTCGCCGTCACCAATTAAAACAAAAATTCTATTTTTTTTATTTTGTATTTTTAGTCCGAGTGCAGTTCCTACAGCTGTTGGAAAACCATGGCCCAAAGAACCGGTACAGGCTTCTATACCTGGTATTTTTGTAGAATCTGGATGTCCACCTAAAATGCTTTTGAACTCACCATAATTATCAAGATCCTTTTTTTTAATAAAACCAAATTTTTTTAGAACTACATATAATGCTACACAACCGTGCCCTTTGCTCAGTATAAAATAGTCTCTTTTATCCCAATTATGGAAATTTTTTTTAAATTTTAACTTTTTAGAATATAAATAATCGATAATATCCAA
>CACHSH010000043.1 GCA_902582475.1 uncultured Pelagibacteraceae bacterium
AGTTGCTAGAGCATCAAAAACTATGAGTGATTGTAGACTTGAAAAAAATCGTAGTTCAGGAGATAGAAAGACAGGATAAATGGAATCTTTAGTTATTCTATATAATGAAGTTTATAAAATTTTATTTTTATTAATTCCAATTTTAGTTTCTGTAGCCATGATAGTCTGGTTTGACAGAAGAGTTTGGGGATTTGTTCAAAAGCGGAAAGGCCCAAATGTTGTAGGTCCATTTGGATTATTTCAAACTTTAGCTGATGCATTAAAATATATATTTAAGGAAATAATTATTCCCGCAAGTTCTAATAAAGTTATTTTTATTTTAGCACCAATAGTCACAATGACTCTTGCCTTATCTGCATGGGCCGTAATACCTTTAAGTGAGAAGATGGTAATCGCTGATATAAATGTTGGAATACTTTATATTTTTGCAATTTCCTCTTTAGGTGTTTATGGAATTTTAATGGGTGGTTGGGCATCAAATTCTAAGTATGTCTCTATCTTTACAGGTTCCAGGTTCAGACTCGTCAGCATTTATAACTAAGTAATGTGGTCTTGAACCAACTTTTTTTGGTGCGAACGACCATTTCAATCCAGTTGAAAAACCAGCTCCCCCCCTTCCTCTAAGTTCAGAAGTTTTAATTTCATTAATAATCCAGTCTCTTCCTTTATCTATAATTTTTTTTGTATCCCGCCAATCATCTCTTTTGAAAGCATTTTCTAATTCCCACCCATGTTCATTGTATAAGTTTTTAAAAATTTTGTTTTCTTCTTTAAGCATTTTTGTGTCCATTTGTTAACATTTGGTTTTTTTCTGGTGCAGAATTTTTTCTGTTTTTATAAGATCCTGGTTTTAATGGCTTATCCTCTAAAAAAGAATTTAATATTTTTTTTGTATTTGTTTCATCTAAATCTTCATAATAATCTTCATTGACCTGCATCATTGGTGCATTAATACAAGCACCTAAACATTCAACTTCAGTCCATGAGCAAAGTTTATTTTGTGATAATTGATTTTGATTGTTAGATATCTTTTCTTTACAAATATCTACTAGCTTATTTGCACCTCTTAACGCACATGGGCTTGTTGTACAAACTTGAACAAAATATTTTCCAACAGGAGCTAAATTATACATGCTGTAAAAAGTTGCTATTTCGTAAACGTTTATGTAGGGCATAGAAAGGAACTTTCCAATATATTTCATTGCAGCTAAAGGGATCCAATTTTCATTTTGATTTTGTGCTAAATATAATAATGGCATAACGGCACTCTTTTTTCGACCCGTTGGATATTTTTTTAAAATTTTATCAGCTAACTCAAGATTAGTTTTTGTAAACTCAAATTTATCAGGCTGTTTATCGTGAATTTTTTTTAAACTCATCTATCAACCTCACCAAATACAATATCAAGAGAACCTAAAACTGCAGGGACGTCAGCCAACATATGTCCTTTAAGTAAATAATCCATTGCTTGAAGATGAGAAAAGCCTGGAGCTCTTATTTTACATCTATATGGCTTACTGCTCCCATCTGATATAAGATAAACTCCAAATTCTCCTTTAGGAGCCTCTACTGCTGTATAAACTTTTCCTTCAGGAACCCTATAGCCTTCGGTAAAAAGTTTAAAATGATGAATTAAAGCTTCCATTGACTCTTTTAATTGATCTCGAGTTGGTGGAGATATTTTTCCATCAACAGTTTTTATTGGACCTGATGGAATTTTTTTAAGGCATTGCTTAATTATTTTTACGCTCTCTCTCATTTCTTCAATTCTACAAAGATATCTGTCATAACAATCACCGTTTTTACCTACTGGTACTTTAAAGTCTAAATCTTTATAACACTCATAAGGTTGTGATTTTCTCAAATCCCAAGCGACTCCCGATCCTCTTAACATCACACCAGAAAAGCTGTGAGCGAGAGCCTCTTCTTTTGTTACAATTCCAATCTGAACATTTCTCTGTTTAAAAATTCTATTATCAGTTAATAAATTTTCTAGATCATCAATTATTTTTGGAAATGTTTCACAAAACTTTCCTATATCAACTAAAAGATTGTTAGGAACATCCTGGTGAACGCCTCCAGTTCTAAAATAATTTGCATGTAATCTTGATCCTGATGCTCTTTCATAAAATGTCATTAGAGTTTCTCTTTCTTCAAACCCCCAAAGAGAAGGAGTTAAAGCTCCCACATCAAGTGCTTGTGTTGTAATGTTAAGCAAATGACTCAAAATTCTTCCAATCTCACAAAAAATAACTCTTAGGTACTGAGCTCTAATTGGTATCTGAATATCTAATAATTTTTCAGTAGCGAGTGCAAAAGCATGCTCTTGATTCATTGGTGCAACATAATCAAGTCTATCGAAATAGGGTAATGCTTGGGCATATGTTTTGTGCTCAATTAATTTTTCAGTTCCCCTATGTAATAATCCTATATGTGGATCAACTTTTTCAACAAGTTCGCCATCTAACTCTAGAATTAATCTCAAAACTCCATGTGCTGCTGGATGTTGAGGTCCAAAATTTAAGTTCATTGTTTTTTTTTCTTTAGCCATCTTGTTTTCCTTTATTTTTAATTTCATCAATATATTTTGTGCCTTCCCAAGGGCTATCAAAATCAAATTTTCTATA
>CACHSH010000044.1 GCA_902582475.1 uncultured Pelagibacteraceae bacterium
GCAAGAAAACTGAAGAATAAAAGAAAAGTAAAATATTTCAAAAAATATTTAAAATCTTATGAGCAATATAATTTAGAAGACAATGCTATTTCTGCAATAATAACTCCAGATAAAGATATAATACCTAAAGCTAAAAATCTTAAACCTGCATATATTGTTTTTAATAACTATGAGAAGGTTTTAAAATGGAATAGATCTCTTCGTTTTGCACTTGCCGTATGTACTTTAAAAAATAAATTTAAAAATGAAATTTAAAAATATTCTTTTTAAATTCTTGTTCTGTAGACACTTTACAAAATAAGAAAACTGATTATATACCATATTCATCAAAAGGATTCGCCCTAATCTATAATGAAAATGATTTTAAAGATAAAATTATTTCAAGTAAACTTAACGAAGATAAGTTATCTGTTGGACATGACAAAATTAAGAAAAACTCAATTATAGTAATTACTAACCCTGAAAATAATAAATCAATTACTTTGAGAGTTTCGAAAAAGGTAAATTATCCGGATTTCTTTAAAGTTTTAATAACTCAACAGATATCAGAAAAACTTGAGCTAAATAATGAATATCCATATGTGGACGTCCAAGAAAGAATTAAAAATAAATCATTTGTTGCTAAAAAAGCTGTCACATACTCTGAGGAAAAAAAGGTTCTAATTAAGGTGCCGGTTACAAAGGTTAAAATTGACAATATTTCAAAAAAGAAAAATGAAAAACAAACTAAAAAAACAAATAATAAATATTCTATTGTAATAGGTGATTTTTACTCTGCTAGTCCCGCAAATACTTTAATTGATTTATTGGTTAAAGAAGATATCAAAAGAGAAGTTCTAATGGTAAATAAACTTAAAAAAAATAAATATCAGCTAACAGCAGGACCTTATTATTCAGTTTATACTTTAAAAAATGACTACTTTAAGTTAAATAAGTATGGTTTTCATAATCTTGATATAAAAAAAAATGATTAAATTTAAAATATTTAGCTTTCTTTTGTTATTCCTTTTTGCTGGAAATGTTTATTCATCGCCAAAAATAAATGCTAAAACATTAATTTTGATGGATTTTCATTCAGACAAAATTCTACATGAATTAGAACCTGACATGAGTATTTATCCGGCTTCGATGACAAAAATTATGACATCTATAGTTGCTTTCGACTTATTAAAGCAAGGTAAAATTAAATTAGAGGACGAAGTTATTGTTTCTGAAAATGCTTGGAGATTATCTAGTGCGGGTTATTCATCAATGTTCATTATGTTAAATGATAGGGTTACAATTGAGGACCTATTAAAAGGAATAATAATAGTTTCAGGTAATGATGCATGCGTTGCACTAGCAGAAGGTATTGCCGGAACTGAAAGCGCCTTTGCAGATATGATGAACGAAAAAGCTGAAGAGATAGGTATGCAAAATACAAATTTTACAAATTCTTCTGGAATTAATGATCCAGATAATTATTCAACAGTAAGAGATATAGCTATCATGTCTAAGTATTTGATAAAGAATTATCCAAAATATTACGAATATTTTAAAGAGACAGAATTTACATGGGATAGAACAGGGGGTGATCCCATAACGCAAGGTAACAGAAATCCACTTTTATATAAAAGAATGGGCGCAGATGGAATTAAAACTGGCTACCTCGCTGTAGAAAAATATTCCTTAGCAAGCTCAATAATCGGTAAAGATAGGAGACTAATTGCTGTGGGAAGTGGGTTTCAAACTAAACAATCGAGATCAAGCGAATCTGCTAAATTATTTTCTTGGGGATTAAGAAATACAAATACATATGAAGTAGCCCAAAAAGATATTCCAAAATTTAAATTCAAAACATGGTTAGGAAAAGAAGATTTTGTTGAAGGGATAGTTAAAGAAAATATATATGTAACAATTAAAAAAAAAGAAGTTAAAAATCTTAAAATTTTTAAAGAATATACCGGACCAATAAAGGCTCCTGTAAAGAAAAATCAAGAAATTGGCAGGCTTATCGTTGAGATTCCAGAAGAGGATACCCAATCTTTTATAATTTATGCAAGTAAAGATGTTAAAAAAGTTAATTTTTTTAAAAGTTTGTTTTTATCCTTTAATTATATGATTTGGGGAGATGCGTAAAAAAAAATTTTTTTTTATAGTTTTCGAAGGTATCGAAGGCTCTGGAAAGTCATACCAGAGTAAAAAATTATACAACAATATCAAGAAAAAAAAATATTCTACAATTTTAACAAGAGAGCCTGGTGGTACATTAGGCGCTGAAAAAATAAGAGATATTATTCTAAAAGATTACTTTCACAAAAGTTCAAAAGAAAAATTCCACAAATATACTGATACTTTATTATATTTGGCAGCAAGAAATGAACATATTCAAAATAAAATAAAACGTGCAATTTTAAAAAAACAAATTGT
>CACHSH010000045.1 GCA_902582475.1 uncultured Pelagibacteraceae bacterium
ATAGAGCATAAAATAAATAAAGCTAAAACTATTATAATTAATCCTCTTCAGATAACTACAATTAGCAAGACTAAAAAAAGAAACTTGTTTTTAGCCGTTAATGAATTATCTTTGTTAAGACAGAGCAAGCAAACAGCTTTCTTAAAATTAAAAATTAATAAAAAAATTTTGATAAAAAAACTTATAGGCGATGGTGTAATGATATCGACCCCAGCTGGTAGCACAGCATATAATCTATCAGTAAATGGCCCCATCCTTTCTCTAAATTCAAAAAATTTGGCAATTACGCCGATAAGCCCATTTAGACCTAGAAGATGGAAAGGTAAAATTATCTCAGATAAAACAAATGTTAATATTACTAATTTAGATCCTTCAAAAAGACCAGTTGCAGCAGTAGCGGATAATAATGAAATAAGAAATATCGTCTCTGTGAAAGCATCTATTAATAAAAATATTAAATTCAAACTTTTATTTAATTCAGAAGAGAGCTTATTTAAAAAAATAAAGTTAGAACAAAAAAAAAAAATTAATTAATTAAAATATCTAGTTTATTTATACTTATAAATAACAAAAGCATTGCAGTGACTGCTATTTAATTGCTTCCAAACTACTTAATTATTTGCTTTAATAAATACATGAAAATACTATGTGTATTGTATGATGACCCTAAAGGAGGAATGCCAAAAAGCTATCCGGTATCCTCTTTACCGAAACTAGATAAATATCCAGACGGCATGAAACTTCCAACGCCAAGCACAATAGATTTTAAGCCTGGTGAATTACTTGGGTGTGTCTCTGGAGAATTAGGTTTAAGAAAATTTTTAGAGTCAAAAGGTCATAAATTAGTAGTAACCTCTGATAAAGATGCAAAAGGTTGTAAGGCAGATAAAGAATTAACTGATGCAGACGTTGTAATATCACAACCGTTCTGGCCTTACTATTTAACAAAAGAAAGAATAAAATCTGCAAAGAATTTAAAAATGGCAATAACTGCTGGAATCGGATCGGATCATGTAGATCTTCAGGCAGCTTTAGATAATAAAGTAGATGTAGTCGAAGTTACTTATTGTAATTCAAGATCGGTAGCGGAGCATATAGTGATGATGATTTTATCTCTCGTAAGGGATTATCATAATCAACACAGTATTGTTAACGAGGGCGGTTGGAATATTGCTGACGCAGTAAGAAGATCTTACGATGTTGAAGGAATGCACGTGGGAACAGTTGCGGCGGGACGTATTGGATTAGATGCTCTTAGAAAAATGAAACCATTTGATGTTCATTTACATTATTTTGATAGACATAAGTTACCAGAAACAGTTGAGAAAGAATTAAATTTAACATTTCATGACTCAGTAGAATCGCTAGTAAAAGTTTGTGATGTAGTAACAATTAATTGTCCACTACATCCAGAAACTGAAAATTTATTCGACGAGAAGTTAATAAATAAAATGAAAAAGGGTGCTTATATAGTCAACACTGCCAGAGGAAAAATTTGTAATAGAGAAGCAATTGCAAAAGCATTGAAATCTGGGCAGCTAAGTGGTTACGCAGGAGATGTTTGGTTTCCACAACCAGCACCTAACGATCATATTTGGAGAACAATGCCTAACCATGGTATGACACCACATACATCAGGAACATCACTTTCAGCACAAGCAAGATACGCTGCTGGTGTTAGAGAAATTTTAGAATGTTTTTTTGAAAAGAAGCCAATAAGAGATCAATATCTTATTGTTAAAGATGGACAACTTGCTGGAATGGGAGCACACTCTTACAGCAAAGGTAGCGCCACAGGCGGATCAGAGGAAGCTGCAAAATATAAGAAGAAATAATTAATTTAAATTGGTGCCCTCACACGGACTCGAACCGCGAACCTACTGATTACAAATCAGTTGCTCTACCAATTGAGCTATGAGGGCCTTTTTGGAGTATTAAATAAAAGTTCTGTATATATCAAGATTTTTTTTTAATAACATTTAAATAATGAAAAACAACAGAAGCACTATTGGCTATGTTTAAACTCTCTACATTTTTGTTTATATTGATGCGGAATAAAAAATCTGAGTTTTTTCTTGTTTGGTAATTTAATCCGTATCCTTCAGAACCAAAAAGCAGGACATTATTCCCTGTCCAGTCATGTTTTTCAAAATCTTTTTTACTATTATTATCAAAACCGCTGATCCAAAAGTTTTTAGATTTAAGGTATTTTAAAGTAGTGTTAATATTTGATA
>CACHSH010000046.1 GCA_902582475.1 uncultured Pelagibacteraceae bacterium
TCACTGCCTTGTATTGCAATATCTCTTTTGCTGTTAGCTTTCTCTCCTGACGGACCAGCTCCTGCATTGTGTCTGAATCCTCTAAATGAGGCATCTTTATCTTTATAAAGCTTTTCTATTTGAGTAAGAGTACTTTTTTTTTGTTTATCAAAATAATTTTTCATTAATGTTTGATTTGCCCAGTCTAAACACTCATAAAACTCCTCGTCTGTTAATTCTGTAAAATTGGTACAAATTAAATCTGAATTAAGGTGTTTTCTTTCGTAAAAGTCTTCGGCAGGATTATTTTTATCTATAGAACCCATTTTAATTGCATCATAGTAAAGAGGTGATCCTGGATATGGAGTTACAGGTCTTATAGTTCTTTTTTGTGCAAAATCATCATACTTAATTAAAAAATCAACAGCCTTTTTAATTGTTTCCTTATTGTCTCCCTTGTTTCCAAAAATAAAATTTAAACCAGGGCTTATACCAACTTTTAATGTATCCTCAACTCCTTGAATTATCATTTCCGGTCTCAAACCTTTTTTCATATTATTAAGAACTTTTTGATCCATACTTTCAATTCCATAATTAATAAAAATACATCCGGCATCTTTCATTAATTGCAACAGCTCCTCACTGCAGTAATTTAATCTTCCATTGCAGGTCCATTTTATTGGCAGATTTCTTTTTAAAAATTCTTTACAAACTTCTTCCGTATGAAGAACTGAAGACATTAACAGGTCATCTTGAAAAGCTATATAATTTATACCATAATCATTATAAAGTTTCTCAACCTCATCCAATAATGCTTTAGGACTTCTCATTCTATATCCTGGATCCATTCGATAGCAAAAGGTACACTTAAAAGAGCATCCCCTAGCAGACATCATAGGAAAACAAAAGTCTGTTGACTTAGCGTTTGGCATTCTTAACATTCTATAATAATGCATCGGAAATAGTTCGTATGGTATTGGCGGCAAAGAATCTAAATCGCTTATAAGTGGAGCTCTTGGAGTAGTTTGAAGTTTATTATTTTCAAGCCATCCTATACCTGGCACTTCATTTAATGCTATTTTATTTTCAAATGCATCCATTAATTTGGTTATGGTTGTTTCTCCCTCACCCATACAAACAACATCACATTCTGACTTTCTCAAAAAGAATTCTGGTTCTGGCGTTGGTCCATATCCTCCCATTACATATTTAAATTTAGATCTATTTTTAGATTTCTTAATTGCTATAGAAAGATTTTTCATCTTTTGATACTGATAATATCCTGCAATCAAACTAAATATAACAACATCAAACTTATTCTCATCAAGATAAGTGGTTAAATATTCGTCTTTCCAATGATGCATGTCTTGGTTCCAAATCGTTACCTCATGACCATCCCTTTTTAAAACAGCCGCTAGTGCACCCACGCCCATTGGGAATACATGATCAAAAGATCCGTTATCGTAAACTACAAATAAAACTTTTCGAGACATTAATTAATAAATTATATATAAATTTATGGCTATTTCAAATTTTTAATTTTGACTTTTGTTTATTATTTCAGAAAAATTACCCGCTTGAACGATTTTTCCCTTTTCCAACAAATAAATTTTGTCACAACCTTTTAGGGTATTTAACTTGTGGGTTGATATTATCATTGTTTTTTCCCTGCCTAAATTAAATACATTTTTCATAAACTTTTCTTCGGTATCTGAGTCCAATGAACTTGTTGCCTCATCAAAAATTAAAATACTCGGATCTCTATATAAAGCTCTTGCAATTCCAATCCTCTGTCTTTGACCTCCTGATAATCGAACTCCTTTTTCCCCAACACCAGTATCCAATCCTTTTGGTAATTTATTTATAAAATTATAAATTTCAGCAGAGATTAAAGCTTTTTTAATTCTTTCCAAATCTTGACCTTCTCCTTCTATCCCAAGGGCTACATTTTTAGTAATCGTTTCATCTAATAAGTAAATATCTTGTGGTATAAAACCAATTTTTGAATGCCATGAACTTAAATTTAAATGTATATCATCTCCATCAACTAAAATTTTACCTGTTTGAGGTTTAATAAAACCTAAGATCATATTTATTAAAGTAGTTTTACCTGAACCGCTCGATCCTACTAAACCAATTCTCTCTCCTTTTTTAATTTCAAAATTACATCCAC